>DATHAW010000302.1:0-4752 GCA_035296465.1 Spirosoma sp. | reverse complement strand
AATAATATCGGTGAGCGTAATGCAGGGCACCGTTATCTTTTGGGTATTGTTTTGGTTGAACCCGGCAAATCTGGACGCTACTACCTGATTGTTTTCCTCGGCTTCGGCGAACAGGTCTAACTGATCGAGGGGTTGCCCCGTCACGGCCATCTGAAACAATCGGACACTATGCTGCAGCCGGGGATTCTGCTGCAACGTATAGTGAAGCGTTCTCACATTGGCGGGCATCGGTTCATAGGCGTAAATAATGGCCTTGTCGATTTTGGAGAGGAGTTGAATAGCAAAAAAACCAGCGTTGGCCCCCACATCGATGACTACCGGTGGTGCGGGTAATGTCCTGACCAGTTCGTCAATTTCGTAGACGTCGGCCATAAATATCTCCTTGAATACCTGATACAGGGCAGCTGACACGCGAAAGTGTATGGGCAATGGTCTGGTCGTGAACAGGAGGTCGCGCCGGTGCCGTTCGCCCTTCCGAATCACGTACTCGGCAGGGTTTTTTATATGATCCCACAATCTAAAATAGCGCCTGACACCGTTTACGGCCATACCCCAATCACTTATAGATGAACTACTTAAAACGTATCAAACCAACGGCTATACTCCGCCTGCAAAGTCAAAAATGGTTAATCGAAACAAATTGTACATCGACCGTAGTTTATATTACTATTCGCCGGATAAGGGTAGTGGAATAAACTACGGTCAATTAAAACGGTCTCATCACTATACAGAACATCAGCCACAATGACTCGCATTAACCCCACATTCATCCAGGTTGCCTTAGTGGTTACATTCTCTATGTTTTTCACCTGCGCCCGCAACCCGGTCTCGGGCAAACGTGAACTGAACCTGATGTCGCAGGAGCAGGAAATCGCCATTGGTAAACAATCGCACCCATCGATCGTGTCCAGCATGGGATTGTATGAGAACAAAAATCTTCAGGCGTTCATGAACGAGAAGGGCAAAGCAATGGCGCGGATTTCGCACCGGCCCGACCTGCCTTACGAGTTTCACATCGTTGATTCTCCGGTGGTGAACGCCTTTGCCGTACCGGGTGGCTTCGTGTATTTCACGCGCGGTATTCTCGCTCACTTTAATAACGAAGCCGAATTTGCCGGGGTACTGGGCCACGAGATCGGTCACGTTACGGCCCGCCACTCGGCTCGTCAGCAAAATAAGCAACTATTTGGCACACTTGGTACAATCGCCACCGCCATCCTGCTGCCCCAGGCCACTGAAATGGCGCAGCAGGGCATTGGTCTGGCCATATTAAGTTATAGCCGTGCCCACGAGTCAGAATCAGATGAGATTGGCGTTGAGTATTCGAGCAAGATCGGGTACGACGCCCACCAGATGGCCAACTTTTTCAGCACCATTAAGCGCATTTCCGACAATGCCGGCCAGGCCATTCCAACCTTCATGTCGACCCACCCCGATCCGGGCAATCGTAACGTTCGGGTTAACAAACTTGCGACGGAATACCAGGCCAAAAACCCGGGCAACTACCAGTCGAACCGCGAACAGTACATGCGCTTAATCGACGGAATTATGTATGGCGAAGACCCCAAGCAGGGGTTTGTCGAGAACAACATGTTCTACCATCCCGAACTGCGCTTTCAGTTTCCGGTACCCAATGGCTGGGACCACCAAAACTCTCCGTCACAGTTTCAGATGGGGCCTAAAGAAGGAAAGATGGCGATGATCCTGATGCTGGCGAAAGGCAACTCGTTGGACGAAGCCGCCCAAAACCTGGTCAAAGAGCTTAGGCTGAACGTATCGGAGAGTAACCGGACCACCATCAACGGCAACCAGGCCATCGTGCTCATTTCGCAGCAGCAGCAACAACAGCAACAGGGTCAGCCGCAGCAGCAACAGGACCCCAGAACGGCCACGCAGATCGCTACCTGGCTTATTCAGTACAACAATGCCGTTTATGCCCTGCACGGACTGACGGCGGCAAGCACATTTGGCAATGCGTTCCGTACGTTCCAGAGCGTAGCGGGTGGTTTTCGGGCGCTCACCGATGCCGAAAAAATTAACCGCCGACCCGAGCGTGTCCAGGTCAAAAACGTACCGGTCGATGGCACGTTCGGCCAGGCAATGAGCGCACTGGGTATGCCTGCATCCCGGCTCGAAGAACTCGGAACGCTCAACAGCCTGAAAGCCAATGACCGTGTAGCCCGTGGCTCGTTAATCAAGGTAATCACCCGGTAGTTGGCCTGCATCTGGTTTAGGTGGTATAAGGATAAATTATCACCTAAACCGGATTCGTTTCTGTTGGCCTAAAACCAGTAAAGGAGACGTAGTGTCAGTTGTTTCGGGTTTCCCAGTTTGTTAAAATTTCAATCGACTGCTTTGCCATCGATTCCAGCGCTTCCTGGGTCAGAAACGCCTGATGGCCCGTTATCATCGCGTTGGGCAGGCGCAGCAGTTCCTCCACCAGTGGATCACGCTGACCCGTGCCGGACTTATCCTCCGCAAACAAACCCTGCTCATTTTCGTAAACGTCGATGCCAAGATAACCCAACTGACCACTTTTGAGCGCGTCGATGGCGGCTTTGGTGTCGACAACGGCACCACGGCCGGTATTAATCAGCATGGCACCGGGTTTCATGTTGCCGAACGTGTCGGCGTTGAACATACTCTTTGTTTCGTCGGTCAGCGGCAGGTGCAGTGAAATAATGTCCGATCGCTTCAGCAACTCATCCATGCCAACTATTTCAACGGGCACCTCCGACTCAGCCCGTGCCTTGTCGGGTTTGCTGTCGAAGGCCAGTAGTGTGCAGCCAAATCCGGTCAGTATTTTTCCCAACACCTGCCCAATGTTGCCGTACCCGGCAATCCCTGCCGTTTTGCCGTTTAGCTCGAAGCCCACCAGTTCCTTGGTAAGCGAGAAGTCAAACCGGCGGATATTGTCGGTGGTCTCGATCAGGTGCCGTCCGAGGGCCAGCATCAGGGCCACGGCGTGTTCGGCAATGGCGCTGGGCGAATACCTGGGAATGCTTTTGACGGCGATGCCCAGCGTTTCGGCCGCTTCGGTGTCAATGTGATCTACCCCCGCCGAGCGCGTCAGCAAATACCGGATGTTCAGGTCGGCCAGCTTTTTCAGCACCGCTTCCGATGCGTCATCTTTGCCCGATACCAGCACCGCATCGTAGCCGTCAGCCTGGTCGGCGTTCGCCACTGTGAGCGGGTCGGTCAGCAGCGTCAGTTCGTGCCGGTTTTGATTAGCGTCGTGCAGCAGCGGCTCTTCGTACTCGCCTACACTAAAAGCAATGGCTCTCATATCGTCGCAATTCGTTTATGAACTAACTACCGAACGTAGCGGCCGAATGTTTCTTCTTATCGTGGAGTTTGTCTCGGTGCTATACAAATGGCAGTCAAACGTCAGTTGACCCGTTAATGAAAGATAGGCTTTTTCGGGCGGAACCTCCCCCCGGCCCTCAACGTTGCTGTTTGGAATAGACCGACTGCAACCCGCGCAACGTGACGACCGAAGAAAAAGCCACCGGGCACCCTGCCCACCTGACCGATATTGACCTGACGGGCTACGACCAGATTGACGTACTGGGTGCCCGCGAACATAACCTTAAAAATATTGACGTTAGCATCCCCCGCAACAAGCTGGTAGTGGTGACGGGTATCAGCGGTAGTGGCAAATCGTCGCTGGCGTTTGATACAATTTATGCCGAAGGCCAACGGCGCTACATGGAGAGTTTTTCGGCCTACGCCCGCTCGTTCATTGGCGATATGGAGCGGCCCGACGTCGACAAAATTAATGGTCTGAGCCCGGTCATCTCCATTGAGCAAAAGACAACCTCCAAAAACCCGCGCTCTACGGTTGGCACCACCACCGAGATTTACGATTTCCTGCGGTTGCTCTATGCCCGCGCGGGTGAAGCGTACTCCTACGTAACGGGCCGAAAAATGGAACGCCAGTCGCAGGACCAGATTATCGACACCATTTTAGGTCAGTACGAAGGCCAGAAATTGACGCTGCTGGCCCCGGTTATCCGCAGCCGTAAGGGCCACTACCGCGAACTGTTCGTGCAGATTGCCAAAACGGGCTACACCAAAGTTCGTGTGGATGGTGTGGTGCAGGACATTGTGCCCAAGATGCAGCTGGACCGCTATAAAATCCACGATATCGAAATCGTTATCGACCGGCTCGTGCCGAAACCCGAAGACCGGTATCGGCTCAGTCAGTCGGTGCAAACAGCGTTGAAGCAGGGCAAAGGAGCCATGCAGATGCTCGACGGTGCGGGAGCGCTAGTCTACTTCTCGCAGAATCTGATGGATCCCGAATCGGGCATCAGTTACGATGAGCCATCGCCAAACTCCTTTTCGTTTAATTCGCCTTACGGTGCCTGCCCGGTTTGCAATGGCCTCGGCGTAGTGGAAGAGATTACGGAGGACTCGGTCATACCGGACAAATCCTTGAGCATTAGTCGGGGCGCCATTGCTCCATTGGGCGAATTTCGCGAATTGTGGATTTTTAAAGAAATCGAAGCTATTCTAAAGAAATACAAGCTGAACCTCAGCACGCCTGTTGTCAAATTTCCCGACGATCTGCTCCATGCCCTGATGTTTGGCACAGAAGACGAAGCAACCGTTCCATCTAAGAAGTATCCTGGCGAAGATTATTACAGCTTTAAGTTTGAGGGCATTGTCAACTTTCTGAAACGGCAGCAGGAAAACAGCACCGACAAAATTCAGGATTGGCTGAAGGATTTTATGGTCGTCAAGACCTGC
>DATHAW010000301.1:0-7929 GCA_035296465.1 Spirosoma sp. | reverse complement strand
GCCCACGTTCGGGCGGCCAACAATTGCAACTATGTTTGCCATGATTACTAATGATGTGTGCTGAGCAATGGACTGTGGGCAACTATAAACCCCTCCTCTACCGTCTATTACTCATAGCTATTCGTCATATCCCAACCGCTTGAGCATCCGCTCTTTCTGACGCCAGTCGGGTTCTACTTTAACGAATTGTTCGAGGTATACTTTTTTACCGAAGAATCGTTCAAGCTCCATACGGGCCATAATACCCGTTTTCTTAATCATTTTTCCACCTTCGCCCAACAGAATAGCCCGCTGTGTGGCCCGTTCCACTAAAATTTCTGCCTGTATGACAATGATGTCTTCTTTCTCCTTAAACCCGGTAACTACAACCTCGCTGCTATAGGGCACCTCGGCCTTGTAGTTAAGGAATATTTTTTCCCGGATTATCTCTGACGCGAAAAACCGCTCGGGTTTGTCGGTGAGTTCGTCTTTGGGGAAATAAGGTGGGTGCTGCGGAAGGCGGCTTATCAGCCCCTCAAACACGCGGTCCATGTTAAAGCCATTGAGTGCCGATATGGGAATGATCTCCTGGGCTTTGAACTTCTCGTGCCAGTACACCATTTTTTCCTCCACCTGCTCCTGCGTAGCCTGATCAATCTTGTTGATGAGCAACAGCACTGGCACTTCGGATTTCTGCAACCGTTCAATGACGTCGTTTTCGTCGTGCTGCTCAAAAATATCCGTCACAAACAACACAACATCCGCATCTTCGATTGAGCCGCGCACAAAACTCATCATCGACTCATGCAGCTTGTAGAGCGGCTTGATGATACCGGGCGTGTCAGAATAAACAAGTTGAAATTCCTGGCCGTTGTGGGTTCCGTTTAGAATACCCATAATGCGGTGGCGGGTAGTCTGTGCTTTAGCCGTGATGATTGACAACCGTTCGCCAACGAGCTGGTTCATCAGGGTTGATTTGCCAACATTGGGCTTGCCGACAATGCTGACGAAGCCGGCCTTATGATCGGCCGGAAATTCGATGATTCCTTCTGTGTTCATACGTAGGTGATCCCGCTGGCTGATTACCAGTGGCTTTTAAAAGAACCGGCACATCCAGAAAAACGTTTCCGGGAGCCTCCAAAACATTTTTTCTTAAAGTATCCTTGTATTTCCACAAAGTCATCTTACATTTGCACTCCAAACACCGCGGGATGGAGCAGTTGGTAGCTCGTTGGGCTCATAACCCAAAGGTCGCTGGTTCGAGTCCAGCTCCCGCTACTAAGAAAAAGGCATGATAATCTAAAATTTAGATTATCATGCCTTTTTGGTTTTTAAGCCGCCTACATGAACATATAGAAAGCCGATTACTACCTCTTATCTACAGTTATACAACAAGAGTTCAACCAGGACTCATGTACAACGAAAAGCGTTCCGAGGGCATGAGGCTAATTTTTTACAGGAAAATTATGGAGTAGACCCGCTAAATGAATTGGACCCTGGTTCTATTGGTCTGTACTAAACCTGATCCGTATCTTAAATTATGTGTCTCATAGCAGCATTGGTTGGGCCTTATTCGTTTATCAAAACGTTGACATTCTGCTGGGTGTGCTATAAGTTAGGGTGATAAAATCAGATTAAACGATATGATAAGCACAGTAAGATTTGACGATCAGCCGGGGGATTATTATGGAACGATCTACAAAGGGCCCTTACTTACCCCAATCCTTGGGATCGTGCTCGTAGTAGGAATCTGGTGGCTCCTCAGGAAACGCAAATAAGGGGCCACAAAAAGCAATTGCCAGGCTTTGAGCATAGGCCGCGGGTACCAGGAACGCCAGCAAAAGAGCCTGTGTCAGCAGCGTCAAAATGCCTGTCTGGGTCGCGTTATGGGATAGCCAAAACAGGCCCTTCCCGCAACAAAAAGGGCGGATAAGTGCATAGGTATAGATAATGAACAAGCCTCGTGAGTTACTTAAAAAGATAGATAGTATACATTTGTAAGCGGACAAAAACAATTGGCTATGTGGAAGGCTGACATGCGCTCCGGGCCTGGCTCTGAACGATTCAGCCTAGTCAGTAAAGGGTTGGCTTTCGTTATGGCTTTGTTGCTTTGGCTCTCTGCGGTGGCACAAGCCCAGCCTACTGGGGCCCAACCGACTGCGGCCCAGCCTATTGCGGCCCAGCCCTATGCAGCTTCGGTGAAACACTATGGCCCGGAGCAGGGCTTGTCGCACCGGGAGGTAAACGCCATTTTTCAGGACCCGCAGGGGTTCATGTGGTTTGGTACCAAGTTGGGACTCAACCGCTTCGACGGTCAGAAATTTACCACTTACACTAAAGAGCGCAATGGACTCGATTTTGACGATATCCAGTCCATCGCCCAGGATGCCGACGGAATGTTATGGCTTATGGGTCCTTACGGTCAGTCGCGTATTACCCTGTTCAACCCCCTGACCAACAAGGCGATTTCCTTCGAAGAAAAGTTCAGGAAGCAACGCCCCCCGGGTTTGTTCGACGTTCCCCAGCGCCTGCTCAGTAGTGCAAACGGCACCATCTTTTTTACGGACTATCAACCCGCCCGTTTAATTTCGTACCATCCGGCATCCGGGTTGCGCAATGTTTCCCTGCCGCAGTTTAAGAAACTGGCCGCCTTTCAGGTCACTGCCCGCAATACCGTATGGGCCATTGCGGACGACAAATTTCTGCTTGAATTAACACTGGATGGACGTATCGTGCGTCAGTTTTCCCATGCGCAGGCATCAATTGGTATCTGTTTTGGGCAGCGAAACGCCGGTATTGAATTTTTCTATTTTTACACTGGGCCGGCAAAGCGGGCACCCGATGCATTTTATAGTGTAGACGAGTCAGGGCAACGGCGGGAGTGGCCGCTTTCGTTGCTGCAATCGTTGAATAAGTTCATTTTTCCGGTTTGTTACGCCTTTGACCGTACAAGTTTGATTTGGGATGGTATGAGTTTGAGGGATTCAACCAACCGGACCGTTCTGACCATTGCCCCTCAGACAGCGGGTGCACCAATTACAAACCGAAGTTTTTTGCGTGACCGGAATGGGCTGTTTTGGTTAGGGACCAGCTTTGGCGTCTATCAGGTCAAACTGGCCGAAAACTATTTTCATCGATTATTCAACCCGGAAACCAGCACCGGAGCCAGTATAGCCCCTATTCGAGGGATTACCGTACTGGGCGATCAGGTCTTTGCCAATCTGGAGAACCAGGGCCTGTATACCGCCCACCGGCGGAGCGGCCTCCCAAAGAAGTTGTCCATACCAAAAATAGTAGGTACGGATGGGGCTGCTTTTGTTTTCGCGTATGGGTTAACCCAGGATGAACTTAGCGATCTTTATGTTGGCATTAACCATCGCTTCGTTCGTTACACCCCAGCTACCGGTGCCAGTTCCACGGTAGACTCTCCCAAAGGGTATAACATGTGGGCCTTCCGTTCGTTTGGTCCAGAGCAATGGTTAGTGGGTTGCCAAAAAGGCCTGTTGTTATTAAAAACCAGTCAGGAGCGGCTGCTACCCTACACGCAGTACAATCAATTTACTGAACTGGCCCAGGCACATATCCTTCATATCGCTCCTGACCGGCAGGGTCAATTCTGGATTTGCGCCACTACCGGCCTATACACCGTAGATCCGCAAAAAGGCATCACGGCCCGTTACTGGAGTGGGGGAAAGGACCGTTTTTATCTTCCGGCCGAGAGTTACCAGCATTTTTACCAGGATCCTCAGGGTATCTACTGGCTGGCTACGGCCAATGCGGGACTCATTCGGTGGGATCGCCGGCAAAACCAGCATCGTAAGTTCCGGCGCAGCGAAGGCTTATCCAACGATAATATCTACGCCGTGTATGCAGATGGGCGGGGCCACCTCTGGATGAGCAGTGACTATGGCCTTATGCAGTTCGACCCCACCCGGTTTACCACCCGGTCGTATTTTGTGGAGGATGGCATTACCCACAATGAGTTCAACCGGATTGCTCATTATCAGGATAAAAACGGCCGGCTGTATTTTGGCGGACTCAATGGCATTACCGCCTTTGACCCGCGCGATTTCCAAACCGAGAAACCGGCCACCGGGCTACCCCTGCGCATTACCTCGTTTCGCCAGTATGACAATTCGGTGGATAAGCTCGTCGATAAAACGGATGAAGTGGTCAGAACGAATACCATCACCATACAGCCCGATGACCGCTCGAGTGTGCTGGATTTTGCCCTGCTCAATTATACCAACGCCGAAAAAAACGTGTATGCCTATCAGTTTGCCGGTATCGACCAGGAATGGACTTACCAGACGGAGCCCACGCTGCGGCTGAGCAACCTACCCTATGGCAACCAGCAGTTGCTGATCAAAGCACAGGCGGCCAACGGGCAGTGGTCGGGCAACACGCTGGCGATAAACCTGCTGGTGGTGCGGCCGGTTTATATGCGTATCTGGTTTATGATTGGTATGGCCTTGCTGGTGGGAGCCGGTATATGGGCATGGCTACGGTGGCGGGTCTGGCAGCATCAGAACGAACAAGTCAGGTTGCAGCGGGAGATTCATCAAGCCACGGCCCGCATTGAAGGGGATAAAGAAATTATTGCCGCGCAGGCAAAGGATCTGCTAAAGCTTAACGAAACCAAGTCGCGCTTTTTTGCCAATATATCCCACGAGTTCCGCACACCCCTTACCGTCATTCTGGGTATGGCGGCTGAACTTACCAGCAAACCCAACGCGCCATTTCAGGCGGTTGAACAGGCAGCTCGCCTGATTGAACGGAACGGAAGCAATTTGCTACGGCTGATTAACCAGATTCTGGATCTCTCGAAACTGGAGGCCGGCGAGATGCGCCTGCACCTAGTGCGGGGTGATCTGGTCAGTTTTATCCGCTACGTGGGCGAATCCTTCCAGTCTATGGCGGAGGAAAAAAACATTCAGCTTCACTTTCGTTTCGGGGCGGACCGGATTGACGCTGATTTTGACCGGGATAAACTTCAGGATATTACCGCTAACCTGCTGGCTAATGCCTTAAAATTTACTCCCGCCGGAGGGCATGTTTCCTGCCGGGTGGACCTATTGGAGTCCTGGCAACCCCTGAGCTTAGGGGAGTACTATGAGGAGCTGACCCCGACCGCCCATCTAAATTTTCCATGGATTCAGATAGGCGTTAGTGATACCGGTCCTGGTATTGACCCTACCAGTCTGTCTAAAATATTCGACCGGTTTTACCGAACGGAACAGCACTCAACTTCACAGGCCGGAGGCACCGGCATTGGCCTGTCGCTGGTGCGGGAACTGGTGCTGCTGATGCAGGGAGGACTGGCCGTTCGGAACCGGCCCCTGCAGGGAGCTGAATTTGTCATCAGCCTCCCCCTGACTCGCCAGGCACAACCGGATGGGGCAGCACCTGCGCCTACCCTGAACAGCCCGGAGCCGGGCGACTGGAGGGAGTGGGCTGGAGAAACATCCCCTGACAAGCCGGTAGTGTTGCTGGTGGAGGACAACCCTGACGTGACCACCTACATCCGCACCTGCCTTCAGGCCGATTATCAGGTAATCCGGGCCATAAACGGCCAGTTGGGTATTGATCTGGCGTTGGAGAACGTGCCGGACCTAGTCCTGAGCGACGTTATGATGCCACTCAAAGACGGCTTTGAGTTGTGCCATACGCTGAAAACCGATGAACGTACCAGCCACATTCCTATTGTGCTGCTGACGGCTAGGGCCGCCGTGAGCGACCGCATTACGGGCTTACGGCGCGGGGCGGATGCTTACCTGGTGAAGCCCTTCCTGGGAGAAGAACTGCTGGTGGTGCTCAGTAATTTGCTGCAGACACGACGACTGCTGCAGATTCATTACAGCCATCTGGCTCTGGGTACTGGTATGACCGAACCGGCTCCGGCTAATTCAGACCAAACGCTCGAAGACCAGTTTCTGGTTAAACTGCGGACAACCGTAGAAACTAATTTAGACAACACCAATTTGTCGATTGACGATATCTGCCGATTGATGGGCATGAGCCGCTCACCCCTGAATCAGAAGCTAACCTCCCTGACGGGCATGTCCATCAATAAGTACCTCCGCTCGCTACGGCTGCGGAAGGCGCAGGAGATGTTAGCTACCTCCGGGCTAAACATCTCGGATGTTGCCTATGCGGTAGGCTTTGAAGACCCCAAGTACTTTAGCCGCGTTTTTTCGGAGGAATTCGGTATGTCGCCCGTGAATTACCGGCTGTCGGTTAAGGGCCGACGGTAAATTGACGTTATAGGTTAATTCTCTCCCCATCCGGCCTAAAAGTCCACCTATTCAGGTTAAAAATCCACCCCGTTGTGGCCGGTTACCTGTACACTTGCCTGTCTGTTTGCGAATCGTTAAATACAAACAGCCAATGCATCATGAAGCAACCCCTTTCCTCGTTTAACTCAGCCGCAGCGAGCGGCTCGTTCCTGTTTACAAAGTCATTTCTTAGTAAAGCCTCCCTAACCATGAACCGTACCGCATTACTAACCCGAATTGCTTTTATTGCCCTGGCCTGTTTAGGGCTTCAGTCCTGCGTAATGACCGATCATCCAGGTGTACAAACCAGCAATACACAAGCCCGACTTCAGCAACTGACCGATAGCCTTTTCAATCATTTCAGTTCCAAGTGGGGAATTAAGCAGGGCGGCATTTTCATGCGGGTAACCAACCCCAAGGGTTCGTATCTGGTTTCCAGCAACATTAATCCTCCGGTGCAGGAGAACTCTCATTACCGGGTTGCCAGCATCAGCAAAACCTTTACGGCGGCCGCCATCATGCGCCTGCACCAAGAGGGGCTGTTGTCGATAGACGATATTATTAGCAAACATCTGCCCAATACGGCCACCTACAATATCCCCAATAAAGATCAAATAACGATCAAACAATTACTCCAGCACCGGGCGGGCGTGTTCGATGTGACTAATCAGATGATTCCCCAAACCGTCAACCAGCCCTACGCCAACAAACGCTACATCGATTACATCCGGGGACCCCTCGATCAGGGTGACCTCAATCAGGACGCCCATACCTTCACCTTCGATGAGTTAACGGGGGTTATTGCCCAGAACGGCCTGGTCAACCACGCGCCCAATTCCCAGTTTCACTACTCCAACTCGGGCTATCATCTGCTGGCCAAGATTGTGGAGGTTGTGCAGCAACGCCAGGGCATGCCCATGTCCTTCAACGACTATATCACCCGGACCTTTATTGTGCCTCTTGGCCTGACCAATACGTATGGTGTGGTGCTGGGAACCGACCAGCGGATTAGAGATCCCTTTCTCGAATCATTCCTGAATATACTTGTTAAAGGAAGTCTGCAAACGATCAAAAGGGTTGAGGACAACATGTCTAGTTTTATCGCCGATGGTCACGTGGTATCCACGCCAGCTGATATCTCCCGATGGATGGAATTGCTCATCAGTGGACAGGCCGGTATTTCGGCGGCTAACGTAGCCTTGATGAAGGAGATGCTGCCAGGCGATGCCGGAAACGAGCGGTACGGCCTGGGGCTGACGTTCGATCAGGGGCTGGGGTACGGGCATGACGGCTTTCAGCCGAGCTATTTGTCCCGGCTGCGCTATAATCCCGACACCAAAACCACCGTGCTCATCGTCGCTACATTTGCTTATTTTCTCGATGGACAACCACAACCCGGCCCTGAATTTCTGGAGCTAGCCTATGGGCTGCGGGATATAGGGATACGAGGGGCCCAGATCGTTAATCGATAAGGAACAAATAGCTTGTTTTCTGGCTCAAACCTAACATTTCTGGCTGTGCAACGCTTCTGGTTTCCCCATTCATTCACATCGACAACCGCCCGCACAAGCGGGGCGGTTGTCCTCACAAGCCTGCTTTGCGGGCTGGCCTGCTGGCTGGTGGCCTGTACGGATCATCCCCTGACGAGTACGCCGTCCTTTAACCAAAGCAAGGT
>DATHAW010000300.1:0-2976 GCA_035296465.1 Spirosoma sp. | reverse complement strand
AGTGCGCCACCCAGCGCCTTACGTCCCGGTGATAATGTCTTATTGCGCAAAATAAGCCAGCCCTGAACAACCAACAACACCAACAGCGCCATAGCGATGGCTATGGTGAATGGATCCGTTAGGTCGATTGGAGCATAAGTCATTTTAACTGCTTCCAGAAGGCCCGCTCCAGCGTCCGGTCGCTGGTATATGAACGGCTTGTTCGCTCCGACTGGACACCCGTCAGGCGGTAGAGTTTTGTTTTTAAACTTGTCTTCTCAGCTGTTGACAGCAATTGGGCCCCCGCTAATTTTTGCAGACTCGCCAGCACCGGCCAGCTTTGCAAACTGTTGTTGAGCGCGCGATTAGCCAGCAGGTTACCAAGTTGCTGCACAGCCTGCCGCTGCCGCTGTGTAAGTATCGGCAGGTCGATATAACCGAGCACATTTGCTGCCAATGGCCCCATTCGCTCCTGATCGATGGTGTGTTCCTGGTTGATGGTGGGGAGAACGTTTTTTAGTTCTCCCGTTAACCGCAGTTCTTTCTCTTTAATCGGGGGTGGATCGAAGCCCGTTTTTTTGACGTATGACCTGGCTTTCTGCTGCGACAGTTTCAGGTACTCCAGGGCCTTATGCTCAAACGGAAGCGCTTTCTCGGGTTCATACAAGCGCAGGTGTAATTCTGATTGCCACATCTGCTCCAGCGCCATTTTTAACAGCGACCGCGTCGATTTTTCGTAGAACGTATTGGTTTCGGCATTGTCGTGGGCATGAACGTACTGCTCCATCATGGTGGCCAGGGGGGCCTTGTCGTTGGTAGGCTGACCTGCTCCATGCCCGTGATCATGGGCTTCGGAATGAGCCCCTTCTTTATGACCGGCTTCGTGTTCGTCGCCTTCGCCTTTGTCGTTAGCATGCACAAAACCGGCCAGTGGGTCGCCAGTTTCATTGGTTGGCTCAATGTGGCCTCCTCCCGCTGAGGTTTCAAACTCTTCGCCCAAAAATTGCCCGTAACGCAACCGCAGCACTTTCTGATCAAAACCAATTTCGTTGGACGTACTTTTAAACGCATGGGTGTTACTCCACTGAGCGCCCATTTTTTTGCGTTTCGCGAGCAGCTTTTCCGTGTCAATAATAATTTGTCGTTGACTGCGGAAATACTCGGGCATAATGTTGACGGCCATCGTAGCCAATTCGCTCTCTTCTACCTGCGTTGTATCTTTGTAAACGACAAAATACGTATCAGATTTAGTGAAATTTGGGTCAGGCTGGCGGTTGTCAAACGCAGCCCAGTAGTAATACAGCTCGTCGCCGGGCGCGAAATTCAGGGCTTTCAGATCGAGCGTTTTGGTCAGCTTAGCCTGTCGGAAATTAGATTTTCCGAGCGGCATTCTAACCTCACGGAACTTAACGTTTTCCCCTGACCCCCGCGCTACCGTAGCGACAATGAAGGCATTCGATACGCTGAAATCGTCGGTCATCTTAGCCGCTACAGTCAATGTTTTCGGGTCTTTAACGTAGTGGAATCTGTACAACTCTTTCGACTCAGGCTCTATCTTGGGAGCCAAATCGGGGGTCGCTTCCAGGCGGTAAAAGTCAGATTGATACACGGTTGAATCGCGGCCGGCCGGTGTCTGCCAATATGCTTTGATGGCGTACAGTCCTGAATGTAGCAGCCGGTCCTGGCGGGTAAAGCCAGCCCCTGATGAACGAAATGGTAACTCTCGGCCCCGACTGTCGACCATCCGTAAGGACAGGTTCTGGGTATCGCTGAACTGGACCTGCCACATCAGTTGGGAGTTGACGAGGGCCACTACATTCAGGTCACCTGACTGCCTAACCGGAAGACGGGTATAAGCAGGTGGCTGAATCCTGACTGTTGCCGACTGAAATGTAGGCGGACTTATTGGTTTGATTTCAGGTGATAATGGCGTAGGCACATCCTGAGTTTTAGGTGTTGATGAGGGCCTATGCCTGAGCAGCGGGTAGCTGACGTAAACCACCATCGCTATCAACAGACCAATTAGGTATAAACCCGCCTGTGCAAACAAAACCCCTGGAATCCTGATACGTTGAATCCGTTCGGTCAGCCGCTCAAGCTGTAGTTGTTCGGCAATGTTCAGCTGCTGCTTATCGAGTAGGGGCAGACTGTATTCGGCATCACCAACCGACTGATGGATGAGTTGGATGGCCTCTTGCCGTTTGTTCTCAAAGGGCTTGGTCAGGATAGCCCCAACCAGGAAGCCCAGCCCGGCAACCATCGTTGACACCGGTACGGACAGGCTCATTGAAGCGGCAAATAAATAAACCGTAGCCGCCAGCAACGCACAGCGGATCAAGGCGTTAGCCCGAAGCTGGTGGGTGACCGATGAGAGTGTTCGGTTAAGTTCGTTCATGCGTTTTTGGTCAGCGCTATCCAGCGTTCTATGATCAGCAGAACGATACACAATAGAGTTAACGCATTTTGTATGCCTGCATGCTGCGTTCTATTTTGTTTTGCTGACGTAACGAACAGGCTTTTCAACGCCTGCTGACTTAAGGGTGTCGAATCTATGATCAAGCCAAAGTGATGGATTAGTTGTTCGCCAAGCCACTCCGGCAACTGTCCCCCCGCCACCAGCTCTGAGGTTTGCGGGCTGAGCATTTCCGGGGTGAAAACGACATTGCCAGAAGTGGGTGTCTGTCCGATTCCCGAAACGGTGAATAATGTTTTTGGGTTCTGAGTCAATTCTCCAGTTGAAATGGATCGATCGGTTAGTATCCAGTCATACGGTTCATTAGCGGCCTTTTTCTCTTCAATCAACAGGGGTAAACTATATACATTAGCCAGAGCGTTGAGCGCAGCCCGGATGGTTTGTCGTTCGGCGGCTGACTTGTAGTCGAGTCGCACACGTATTGGACCGGAATGCGCCGGAAGGGCCTGAAAGGAGAGGAGCGGATCTGGCGTTGCCATACTGTTGAGTTTGCCTTTCGAGTCGATAAACAATCGTTTTCCGTT
>DATHAW010000299.1:0-6925 GCA_035296465.1 Spirosoma sp. | reverse complement strand
TGGAGGTGCTGCAAAATGTGGGCATGACCCGCATTGACCCGGTGCAGTTTAAGGGTATGGATATTGTGCCACTCGAATTTCTGAAAGCCCTACTGCCCGCCCCCGATTCGCTCGGCCAAAACTACACCGGCCAGACCAGCATCGGCTGCCAGATCAAGGGCGTAAAAGATGGGGCTGACCGAACGTACTTTATCTGGAATAACTGCGACCATGCCGAAACGTACCGGGAGGTACGGGGTCAGGCAGTGAGCTACACAACGGGGGTTCCGGCCATGATTGGGGCCATGCTCATGCTGAGGGGCGTGTGGATGAAACCCGGCGTCTGGAACTGCGAACAACTCGACCCCGATCCGTTTATCGAGCAGATGAACCAGCAGGGCTTGCCCGTGCAGGAACGCATCGACATACCGCTGCCACACGAGTACCCCGTTTAAAGTCTACAAGGATCAACTAAAAATCCCGCCACGTAACAGGGCGGGTTTTTCATTATTGAGCCAGAGCGTAAACTCAGAAAACCTGGGATAATGAAAGTAACTGTTCTGGTTTATTTTAGGGCGATGTCACTTGCGGGCCTGCAGGCACAAACTTGTGATTCGGTTAACGTTAATACCAGGCAACAATCAGGAACAAAAACGGCGCCATTTTACGAGCAAAACGGTACGACAGTTTATAGGAGAAATATGGAATTACCTTGGTCGTTGCATCCCAGAAACATACGCGATTTGCGCTCACGTTACGGTAATAGTTTAGATACGCATAAAATTGAGTATTTGCACGTAGTCATTACAATACGACTAAGTCACTGCAAACGATTCTATTCTTAAATTCCCTAAAATAATGTGTACCATGAACAAATTTTTACCTGTATCCCGCCCAATGGTTCTTTACGTCCTGGCGCTCCATGTTGGTCTGGTATGGCTTGTTTCGGTAAGTCAGTGTTTTGCTCAACGCAGCGATTCACTGGACGATGAAACAGTATTTACCGTTGTTGAAAAGCAGCCAGAATTTACCGGTGGTATGCGGGCCTTTGGCGAGTACCTAACAGCAAACCTTCGTTATCCAGAAAGAGCACGGGCAGCCAGAGTTGAGGGTAAAGTCTTTGTCCATTTTATCGTTCGTAAAGATGGCCGAATAACGGATGTTGGCGTGTTAAAAGGCATTGGTTTTGGCTGCGACGAGGAAGCAATCCGCGTAATCAGTGCTATGCCCAACTGGAGGCTAGGAAGTCAGTCAGGGCGACCAGTAAATGTCAAAAACAGCGTAGTGGTGCGGTTTAGCCCTGATTCAGGACGTGACAAAGGCCGTTAGTATTCGTACCTTTGTGGTATGAATACAGCCCTGCATCAATATCTCCACAGCAACACGGAACCATCCATACCATCGCCCTGCTATATCCTGGAAGAGACCAGGCTCCGCCAGAATCTTGCCCTCATCGACTCAGTTCAGCAAGCGGCTGGCGTCACTATCATACTGGCCCTGAAAGGCTTTTCGATGTTTAGTGTATTTCCCATCGTGCGCGAGTACCTGTCCGGCGCCACGGCCTCGTCGCTCAACGAAATCAAACTCGTTAATGAATACATGGGCGTAAAGGCCCATACCTATATACCCGCGTATCAGGATCATGATTTCGATGAGGTGCTCCAGCGTAGCAGCCATCTTACGTTCAACTCGTGGAGCCAGTGGGAGCGGTTCAGCGACCGCGTGGCGCAGTATAACCATCAACAGCAAACCTCCGGCTTGCCAACGGTCAGTTGTGGCATCCGGGTCAATCCGCAGTATTCCGAAGTGGCCACGGATATGTATAACCCCTGCGTACCGGGTTCGCGTTTAGGAGCCACCCGCGACCAACTGCCTAACCAGCTACCCGCTGGGTTGGAGGGCATCCATTTCCACACGCTTTGCGAAAACGACTCATTCACGCTCGAACGCACCCTCGACGCACTCGAAAGCCGGTTTGGCGATTTGCTGCATCAGGCCAGGTGGGTGAATCTGGGAGGAGGCCACCTGATGACCCGCGAAGGGTACGACACCGGCCATCTGATCGGGCTGCTCAACGCCTTCCGCCAGAAATACAACGTAGACGTAATCATGGAACCCGGTTCGGCCATTGCCTGGCAAACCGGCATACTGGTTTCCACGGTGCTCGACGTTCTGAACAGCCAGGGTATTGACGTAGCCATTCTGGATACGTCATTTGCCGCCCATATGCCCGATACGCTTGAAATGCCGTACAAGCCGCGCGTATCGGGTGCTTATCAGGAACCCGTAGCAGGCAAACCCACCTACCGGCTCGGTGGCATGACCTGCCTGGCGGGCGATTTCATGGGCGATTACTCTTTCGATAACCCACTGGAGATCGGGGACAAAGTCGTTTTCGACGACATGATTCACTACACAATGGTCAAAACGACTACGTTCAACGGCGTTAATCTGCCCAGTATTGGTATCTGGCGTACCGATGACCGGTTTGAGTTAGTGCGGAGCTATGGCTATGAAAGTTTCAAAGATCGGCTGAGTTAAGGTCGTGGCCGGCGTTCTGAGCCTTTACGGTCGCTCACTGGTAAAATAGCTGGGCTACTCAACTGGCTACTAGTTATTACAAACAAAAAACCTGCGCACAACACGGTTCGCAGGTTTTCGTAAGACAGTTAAGGAAATGGCGCAGGGTCATTGTCGCCGAAGATATACTGGTTTCACCAATTGCACGAGTCACTGAGGTATTCCATACGTAGGCTTATGCTAACAACCTGGCAAAAAATAATGATTAGTATATGGGGTAAGGCCCAAAAGAGCGTACTCCTTCTTAACCCGTTACCATACGCTTAACTTTTGCTAAACTCCCGGTGATAAGCCGCTTTGTACAGCTCTTCCTCGGGCAGATTCTTGAAGTACTCATAGGTAATTCGGAGTCCCTCGGCCCGCGACACCTTCGGCTCCCAACCCAGAATGGCCTTCGCCTTGGTAATGTCAGGCTGCCGCTGCTTGGGGTCATCCTTCGGCAGGTCTTTAAAAATCAACTGCTGCGACGTACCCGTCAATTTTATGATCTCCTCACCAAACTCCTTAATGGTAATCTCGGATGGGTTACCAATGTTCACCGGATAGGCATGATCACTCAGCAGTAGCCGATAAATACCTTCGACCAGGTCGTCGACGTAACAGAACGAGCGCGTCTGACTTCCGTCGCCGAAAACGGTCAGGTCCTCGCCCCGCAGCGCCTGGCCAATGAAAGCGGGCAGTACGCGGCCGTCGTTCAGCCGCATCCGGGGACCGTACGTATTGAAAATCCGGACGATCCGCGTTTCCAGCCCATGATAAGTGTGGTAAGCCATCGTTATAGCCTCCTGAAACCGCTTGGCTTCGTCGTAGACGCCACGCGGTCCAACGGGATTCACGTTACCCCAGTATTCTTCTGTTTGCGGATGAACGGTTGGATCACCGTAAACTTCTGACGTAGACGCAATCAGCACCCGCGCCCCTTTCACCCGCGCCAGACCCAGGCAGTTATGAATCCCCAGCGATCCTACTTTCAGGGTTTGAATCGGAATTTTCAGGTAGTCAATGGGGCTGGCTGGTGAGGCAAAGTGGAGAATGTAGTCTAACTCGCCCGGTACGTGAATGAACTTGGATACGTCGTGATGATAGAACTCGAAATTCGGCAGGTGAAACAGGTGTTCGATATTACGAATGTCGCCTGTTATGAGGTTGTCCATGGCAACCACGTTATACCCTTCCTTAATAAACCGATCGCACAGGTGCGACCCCAGGAAGCCGGACGCGCCGGTGATGAGTACTCGTTTCATTAATTCTGGATTAGTGATTTTGCGTTAATGAGTTTTTAGATTTATGGGTGGCTAATACACGATAACTATATTAGTCGTCGTGTATTAGCCACCCATAAATTCATCTATACTTTCTGCTCAACGGGGGTCAGTATGGTCTCACGGCCTACGCTATAATAGGTGTAGCCCATTTCGCGCATCTGCTCGGTTTCGTACACGTTGCGACCATCGAAAATGACCTTACCCTTCATCAGCAGGTTCATCTTGTCGAAATCGGGGGTACGGAACAAAGGCCACTCAGTAATAATGAACAGGGCATCAGCATCGTCCAGGGCTGCATACTGCGTGTGGGCATAAACAACCATGTTGCCGATCTGGTTACGCACGTTTTCCATGGCTTCGGGATCGTAGACCGTCACCTTCGCGCCGGCTTCAACCAGGGCCCTGATGTTGTCCAGCGCCGGTGCTTCCCGAATATCGTCGGTATACGGTTTAAAGGCCAGCCCCCAGACAGCAATGGTCCTGCCCTTCAGGCTACCACCGAAATGAGCCAGAATTTGCGGAATCATCTTGGTTTTCTGGCGGTAATTCACTTCCATTACCGATTTGAGCACCTGGAAGTCGTAGTCGAAGTCTCTGGCAGTTCTGGCCAGCGCCTGCACATCTTTGGGGAAGCAGCTCCCCCCGTAGCCAATGCCGGCAAACAGGAATCGCTTGCCGATTCGGCTATCGGTACCAATGCCCCGCCGAATGTCGTCTACGTTGGCTCCGGCCCGTTCGCACAGGTTGGCAATTTCGTTCATGAACGTAATTTTCGTTGCCAGAAACGCGTTGGCGGCATATTTGGTCATCTCGGCCGAACGCTCGTCCATAAAAATGACGGGGTTACCCTGCCGAACCAGGGGCGCATAAAGCCGGTTCATCACGCCTTTGGCCCGGTCCGATTTCGTACCGATAACCACACGGTCTGGCTTCATGAAATCTTCAACCGCTACGCCCTCACGCAAAAACTCCGGGTTCGACACTACGTCGAAATCCACTTTCGCGTTGTCGGCGATGTGGGCGTGTACTTTTTCGGCTGTTCCAACGGGCACAGTGCTTTTGTCGACAATCACCGCGTACTGATTCAGTAGCGGACCCAGATCGCTGGCCACCTTCAGAATGTACTTCAGATCGGCAGAGCCATCTTCGCCCGGCGGTGTAGGCAAGGCCAGAAAAATGACTTCAGCGCCTTTGATACCTTCTTCCAGACTGGTGGTGAACGTCAGGCGACCTTCTTCCACATTCCGGTGAAACAGCGTCTCCAGGCCCGGCTCATAAATCGGCACGATACCGTTGTTCAGTTTTTCAACTTTTCGTTCGTCAATGTCGACGCACGTAACCTGGTTACCAGTCTCGGCGAAACACGTTCCTGTAACGAGACCTACATATCCAGTACCAACGACTGCCAATTTCATAGTTTCTCCAGAATGAAGTTGATATTGCTTATATTCGATTAATCGGTTCTAATCCAAAATCCTTTGGATGATTGCAAAAATAGGAGTTTTCTACTAACACACAATTCTTTTGTTATCAATAATGCCAGATTTATTAACAAGTCACAGATGTATCCATTTCGTAATTTTTATTAATAATATCTATGAACGACCACTGGCTTGATAATTTTCCAGGCTAAATACGTGTTAATAAATTTTATATATTTTAACTATGGTAACTTAATAATCCATTCCCTTTAAATTGTGGTTATATAAGAACGTATTGCATTTGTCCGTTATAGAAACAGACTCATCAACAAACAATCCCAGCAAACAGGTATCAGAATGACCAGTGAAATTGTAGAAAACCAAGTCTCCGAACGGTCGGACATGTCCCAGTTGATTAAACAGTCAGTGCGAGACCTGAGCGAGCGGCTTATCCGGCCCCATATCCGGCAATGGGACGAAACGCAGCATTTCCCCACCGATCTTTTCCATAAGTTGGGCGAGCAGGGTTTGATGGGTATGCTCGTACCAACCGAGTACGGTGGGGCTGAACTGGGCTACCGGGAGTACGTAACGGCTATTGTTGAACTATCGCGGGTCGACGGTTCGGTAGGACTGTCAATGGCGGCTCATAACTCGCTTTGCACAAACCATATACTGCTCTTTGGCAACGAAGACCAGAAGCAAACGTACCTCCCCCGCTTAGCATCTGGCGAGTGGATCGGAGCGTGGGGCCTTACGGAACCCAATACCGGCTCCGATGCGGGTAATATGCGAACTACGGCCATCAGACACGAGTCTGCCAGTGAGGGGCCAGGCTGGGTGCTGAATGGTGCCAAGAACTTTATTACCCACGGTCTCAGCGGCAACGTAGCTGTGGTGATTGCCCGCACCGGCGAACCCAACACGTCGCGCAACGCTACGGCGTTTATCGTTGAGCGCGGAACGCCCGGCTTCTCAGGTGGGCGTAAAGAAGATAAGTTAGGCATGCGGGCATCGGAAACGGCCGAGATACTGTTTCAGGACTGCCGTATCCCCGATAGTCATCGGCTGGGCGAAGTGGGAGACGGTTTTGTGCAATCCCTGAAGGTGCTCGACGGAGGACGTATTTCTATTGCTGCATTAAGTTTGGGGATTGCCTATGGCGCGTATGACGCAGCCCTGGCCTATGCCAAAGAACGCCAGCAGTTTGGTCAGCCCATTGCTAATTTCCAGGCCATCGGGTTTAAACTGGCCGACATGGCTACTGAAATTGAAGCATCAAAACTTCTGGTTTATCAGGCGGCCGATCTGAAAGACGAAGGCAAATCCGTTACGAAGGAGTCGGCGATGGCCAAACTATACGCGTCGGAAACAGCAGTGCGGGTAGCCAACGAAGCGGTTCAGATTTTTGGTGGCTACGGCTACACAAAAGACTTTCCGGTTGAGAAGTTTTACCGCGACGCCAAGCTATGTACGATTGGAGAAGGCACAAGCGAGATTCAGAAGGTGGTAATCTCGCGTCAGATCCTCAAATAAATATGGGAGCGGAATCTGGGAGAAAAACGTAGTATCTTCCAGCTAAGTAACGTTCAGTGTGGGCTATTTGATATCTTACACAAAAAGAGCCGCCTCCATATGGGTATGGACGCGGCTCTTTTTGTAAAAAACTCGAACAACGTA
>DATHAW010000298.1:0-3679 GCA_035296465.1 Spirosoma sp. | reverse complement strand
GGTTAAGGTTGTAATTCGCCAGTCTACGCCATCCCATAGTGGGGATAACCGACAGTTAATCAAGGCGCAGGTTGGGTTTGACGTATCCCAGATAAACCGAATGACCGTATCGGTTCCCTTGAAAGCAATGGGCGTACAGCACCAACGGGCATCCATCGGCTTAGTACCCCGAAAACTACCATCGCGCGGGAAGGAAACAATCTTATGTATTGATTGGGATCTACGGCTTGCCCGTCGTGAGAGACTTGCGTTAATCGCCAGGTACGGTACAGCGTGTCCGACATGGGTAATCTGATGCCAACGTCGTTCTGCCGACAGCCCATTAAAGAGCCCAGTAAGAACACCAACAAAAACCGTTTCATAATTTCGCCCGTTATTGAGTAGATGACCCATCCATCCGCCATTTCGTTGGAACACAATTGAAAATTATGCCCCAACCCTTCCACATCGCCATCATTGGCCCCGGCAAAGTCGCTCACCTCCACGCCAAAGCCGTTTTGCAAACACCCGACACCGCGCTGGTAGCCGTGTATGGCCGGACGTATCAGAAAGCGGAGGACTTCGCCAGACAATATGACATTCCGGCTTACAGCGATGTCAATGAGATGGTCATCAGAGAAAACGTCGACCTTTGCATTGTTTGCACCCCTCACCCGGCCCACTGCGAACCAACCGTGGCGGCTCTGGATGCCGGGTCAAACGTCCTGGTCGAAAAGCCCCTGGCCGCGTCGCTCGCCGACTGCGACGCCATGATCGAAGCGGCACAACGTAACGGCCGGCATTTGGGCGTAGTGAGTCAGCGACGGTTTTATACACCCTCTATGCGTATCCGGGAAGCCATAGACGCGGGTAAGATCGGGATACCCGCGCTGGGCACCATTCAGATGCTTGGCTGGCGCGATGAGCCCTATTACAAAAGCGACCCCTGGCGAGGAACGTGGGCAGGCGAAGGCGGTGGTGTACTGGTCAATCAGGCACCCCATCAACTAGACTTGTTGCTGTGGTACATGGGTGAGATCGAATCCGTATTTGGCATCTGGGCCAACGTAAATCACCCGTACATTGAGGTAGACGATAGCGCAGTAGCCATTATCCGGTTCAAAAACGGTGGCCTAGGTAACATTATCGTCAGCAACAGCCAAAAACCGGGTCTGTTTGGGAAAGTGCATATTCATGGGCAAAACGGTGCATCGGTGGGTGTTCAGACCGACGGTGGCTCCATGTTTATTGCTGGCCGGACCGGCATTACGGAACCTCCTGTCAACGACATCTGGAGCGTACCGGGTGAGGAAAACCTGCTGCCTCAGTTTGTTGCCGACGACACAGCATTCTTTAACCAGATTGACGCCATTACGTACTTCTTCGGCCTGCAGATTGCCGACTTCCGCGATGCCCTCCAGGAAGGTCGAGCGCCCATGGTGACTGGCGAAGATGGCCGGCGGGTAGTGGCCCTTTTTGAGGCTATCTACGAATCAACGAAGACAGGGTTGCCAGTACACTTTTAGGGAGTTAGTTGCATAGGCACTCATAGGTTCCTATAGCATAGCAGTTCGTTCACGTACCCTATTTCACCCTTAAACATCAACACTATGGAGATGAACGTATTGGAGTTGGCAAAAGGCTATCTCAGCAGCGATGTCGTAGGTCAGATCAGCACGATGCTTGGCGAGGATCAACAACAAACACAGACAGCCATTAACGGGGCACTGCCAGCCGTACTGGGAGGACTCATTCATAAATCAACTGAACCTGGTGGCTCGGCGACCGTTATGGACATGGTTGCGCAGGTGACAACCCCAAACCGGGCGGCCGGTGAGGTCATCACGCCGGAGGGAGGAGTAATAAGTCAGTTAAGCAGCCTATTTGATGGCAGCAGCAACCAGTTGAGCAGTTTTCTGTCAATGGGTTCAGGGATGATCACAAGCCTGTTCGGCGAGCGATCTGATGCCATAGCCAGTTCGTTGGCTACCCACAGCGGCATCAAACAAACCTCGGCCTCGTCGGTCATGAGTGTAGTGGGCCCCGTGTTGCTGGGTGTTCTGGGAAAACACCTGTATGCCGATGGTAAGAGTCAGGCGGAGCTGGGAGAGGTGCTGGGCAGTCAGACCAACAACGTACAGGCAGCCATGCCCCCTGAACTGGGGTCATTGTTAGGCAATCTTCCGGGGTTGGCTAAACCAGACAACCTTGGCAGTCAGCTGGCCGGTATGGAATCGGGCCAAACCACTCCGCCCGTTGCACCCGTAGCGACGCCCCCTCCGGCAGAGGTGCCCGTAGCGGGAATTCCAGCCTTCGACAGTACCCATACGTCGGGCAGTAACAATCGATGGTTTCCGTGGCTATTAGTAGCGCTAGTTGCGGCTGCGGTGTTTTATTTCCTGCGCGGATGCAATAATGATCGTTCAGACACCAGTTCGGAAACGAGTAGCGTCGAGCCAGCCGCGCCAGCACATTTTATTATATCGGCGGCACAACTTGGCAAGCCTGATGATATTATCCAGTTACGCACCAATTTCAATAATCGGCCATAACACCTGATCTTAAGTTCAGCTTCTATTTAGATTACTAAACCGTTACGTTACTCTTCCTCTTTTTCTTCGGCTTTCTTTTTGGCTTTGGCCGGATCGCGCTTAACCACCAGTTCGCCGTCTTTAAGCCGCTTTGAAACGGCAATAAACGGTCCGGAAATAATCTGTTCGCCCGGCTTTAGCCCTGAGACAATCTGTATATTTTCGAAGTCGCTGATGCCGGTTTTTACTTCACGTTGAACAGCCTTCCCCCCCACGTTGACAAACACAATCTCTTTAACTTTCTCTTTCTTTTCGGTTTGTTGAGCGGGTTTTTCGTCAACTGTTCCACTCGGTCTGTCTGTGTTTTCAGGAACCTCTGTCTCAGCTCCGCGCGTTGTTACAGCCGCAATTGGCACGGCCAATACGCCCGACTTTCGGTCGGTAATAATCTCAACAGAGGCTGTCATTCCAGGCTTAAACGGGTAGCCTTTTGTTCCTTTTTGGGCCAGCAAATCAGCGTAGGAGTTATTCAGGATTTTAACCTTTACCTCAAATTCTGTCACGGCATCGGCTGAGATGGCCGCTGATGCCCCCGACGAACTCGTCAGGCCGTTGGCGGTGTTGGCAATTTCGTAAACAATTCCTTTGAACTTACGACCAGCCGTTGTGTACGAATCGACTTCAATATCAGCGGTGTCGCCTAGATTAGCCCGGACAATGTCATTTTCGTTGACGTTGACGCGTACTTCCATGTTTTGCAGATTCGCGATGCGCATAATCTCCGTACCCGCCATCTGCGACGTACCAACCACGCGCTCGCCTAGTTCGACGTTCAGTTTAGAGACCGTTCCACTGACCGGAGCATAAATCGTTGTCTTACGCAGGTTTTCGCTGGCGTCGCGCAGACCCGCCTGTGAACTCTGAATGTTGAATTGAGCCGCCCGTACGTTGGCGCGAGCCGCTTCAACTTCCTGCTTCGCTACGTTGTAATTAGCCTCACTGGTTTCAAAGTCGGCCGTTGATATTACTTTATCGGCTAATAATTTCTGGTTGCGCTCGTAATCGGCTTTGGCCCGGATCAGCCGCGCTTCGGCCTGCGAAACGGTTGCCTTCGACTGTTCAAACTGTGCCCGGCTGGAGTTTACCGTCGCCTGCGCCCGCGAGAGGAG
>DATHAW010000297.1:0-2802 GCA_035296465.1 Spirosoma sp. | reverse complement strand
TCCGGCTAATATGCTGGGGCTCGATAATGCGGCTACTCCCTTTGGGCTGCGGGCCATGCAAAGTTTGCAGGAATTAAATCCGAGCAAGGAAACAGCCTCCAACGCTCAGATTATGTTTTTGGTCCTGCATACCTCTGGCCTAACGATTATTCCGCTCAGTATTATGGCGCAGCGAGCAATTTTGGGGGCCAAAGATCCCTCAGACATTTTTATTCCTTGCCTGATTGCGACCTACGTAGCAACCGTAGTGAGCATGATTGCGGTAGCTCTCAAACAGCGTATTAATCTGATTAACACGACCGTATTGAGTTGGCTAGGCGGCATTACCAGCCTTATCGGCCTGATATTATGGTTTTTATCCACGAAGAGCAAAGAAGAAATTGAAACGATCTCGAAAGTAACGGGCAACCTGATCCTGATGCTGATTGTGGTTTCCTTTCTGCTAGGGGCTATCCGTAAGAAAGTTGATATTTTCGATGCATTTATTGAAGGGGCTAAAGGTGGTTTTGAAACATCAGTTCGCATCATTCCGTATCTGGTTGGTATGCTGGTAGCCATTAGTGCCTTCCGCAATTCGGGGGCTATGGATTACGTCATAAATGGTCTGAAATACCTATTCAGTTTTACCGGCCTCAACACTGAATTTACCGATGCACTACCCGTAGCGCTGATGAGGCCATTGAGCGGGTCCGGATCACGGGCGTTAATGATTGACGCGATGAAGCAATTTGGCCCGGACTCCTTTGTTGGCCGCCTGGCCTGTATGTTTCAGGGAGCGGCCGATACTACTTTTTATATCGTGGCTTTATACTTTGGTTCGGTAGGTATCCGGAATTCACGTTACGCCATTCCATTTGGGTTATTTGCCGATTTAATGGGTGTTATTGCCGGGATTGCCCTAGGCTATTTCTTTTTTCACTGATCGAAAACAAGGCCATTTGTGTTAATTTAATGAGACTGGACGGCTACGTCCGAGTATGTCAACGTTTATTTCTCTACAACCGGACGTAGTCGTCCAGACCATCCATAATGAACATTACTCAGGTCCGCGAACACCTCCACCGGCTTATCGACGAGGTCGACGATATTTATGTACTCAATGGTCTATACCGTAATCTCCAGTCCGACAAACGGCAACGAGAGGAGTATGAACGTGAGCAGCAGGAGAAAGCTCAGAAATATGGCACATCCGATCCTCGGTCGAAAGCACCCCGGAGAGATTATTGATTGATGAACCTATATTGAGAGGACGACTGGCAATGTAGGGATGAACGCTGTCCTTTTCGTATTTTTGACCTTTCACGTCCCAATTCATTCGCCCATGACCCCGTGCCGGTCCCTGATTACCATTCTGTTTAGCGTTCTTTCTTTCTTTTCTGCCGTTGCCCAGACTACCCTGCCTACCTTTCTGCAACCCAACAACCGCTACGGTGGACCGCACGTTAACCGCTGGGCCGACTCCGTGTTTGCCACGCTGACACCCGACGAGCGCATCGGTCAGTTAATAATGGTAGCGGGCTACTCGAACCGCAAACCGGCTTACGAAGATTCGCTTGTAACACTAGTGCGGACCAATAAGCTTGGTGGGGTTGTTTTCTTCCAGGGCGGGCCTATCCGGCAGGCCAAACTCACCAACCGATTACAGGCCCTCTCAACAGTACCGCTGCTGATTGCGATGGATGCCGAATGGGGATTGGCTATGCGCCTGGACAGCACCGTTCGGTATCCGTACCAGATGACGCTG
Source organism: Spirosoma sp. (assembly GCA_035296465.1). GTDB lineage: Bacteria > Bacteroidota > Bacteroidia > Cytophagales > Spirosomataceae > Spirosoma. Next base: position 1,058 of record DATHAW010000297.1, on the reverse strand, counting down.
GGAGCCATGCCGGGGAGTGATTCGCTTATTTATCAGATGGGAGCCAACCTTGCACGACAAGCCCGTCGGCTAGGCGTACACGTTAATTTTGCCCCGTCGGTCGATGTCAACAACAACCCCAATAACCCCGTCATTAATTTCCGTTCGTTTGGCGAAGACAAGTACGCCGTAGCCCGTAAAGCCCTCGCTTATGTGCGCGGTATGGAAGATAACCGGCTCCTGACCAGCATCAAGCACTTTCCGGGTCATGGCGACACGGGCACCGACTCCCATTACGACCTGCCGCTGATTAATAAAAGCCGGGCGCAACTTGACTCGCTCGAGCTGTATCCGTTTCGGCAACTGATTAACGCCGGTGCGTCGGGCGTGATGATCGCCCACCTGAGTATCCCGGCTTTAGACACGACACGTAACCGCCCTTCAACGCTTTCGCCCAACATTGTCACTAATCTGCTTAAGAACGAACTGGGCTTTCAGGGCCTCATCTTTTCCGATGCGATGAACATGAAGGGAGTAACGAAATATTTCCCATCAGGTCAGGCCGACGCGCTGGGTATCGAAGCGGGTATGGATGTACTGGAATTTACTGAAGACGTACCGGCGGCCCTGACCCTCATTAAGCAGGCAGTGGTCGATGGCCGTATTACCCAGGAGTCGCTGGACGCTCGCTGTCTGAAGGTGCTACGGGCCAAAGCCTGGTTGGGACTGAATCAATACAAACCCATTGTGCTTGATAACCTCGTTCGCGACTTAAATCCCGTACAGGACGTCATTCTTAACCGTCAACTTACCGAAGCCAGCCTGACGGTGCTCAAAAATGACAGGAATCTACTGCCGCTGAAGCGGCTGGATACGCTACGTATTGCATCCGTAGCGGTTGAAAGCGACAAACTAACCGCATTTCAGCAGATGGCAGGTAATTATACACAGGTTGACAACTTCCGGCTAAACTCGAAAATGGCCGACTCAACCGTTGGGCGGATACTCGATTCGCTACGGGCCTATAACCTGCTGCTGGTCGATGTCCACCTGAATAACATCCGGCCGGGTACCCGCTA
>DATHAW010000296.1:0-3795 GCA_035296465.1 Spirosoma sp. | reverse complement strand
CGAACTCACGGAGCGCATCGTCCTGTGCTACCTCCTTCGCTTGGGCGGCCAGTTTTACATTCTGAAACGCGTTTGACCCAGCCGTCTGTTCGTTGAATCCGAAACGGACCGGACGGATCATAAGAATGCGGGAAGTAGCCTGGGATTGCATGAGCGAATAGTCAGTGAGTTGATAATGGGGTTAAAAGTACGAAAAAGACCGATTTTCCGGTATAGGTTACTCCAAACCCCAGCCAAAATTCTGGTGATATAAGCCTTACAGTTCCTCCCGCAGTAGTGGCAGACTCATGCAGTGCGATCCTCCTCTGGCCCTGGACAGTTCGGCTGAAGGCAGCATGATAAAGGTATTTTCGACGGTCTCCGGCGATGACTCACCGCGCTCGAAGCGATTCAGTAAATCGGCCGCCCGAACCACACTGAACCCGGCTGCCCGAAAGGCATCGGCCGTTTTCTGGTTGCGGTCATAGCCCACTACCACGCCTTCTTTCAGGGCCAGCAGGTTGCAGGAGTCTGTCCATTGCTCCCGTGCTCCGAATGGAAACTCGTTGTTGCCCGAATAGATAAACTGCACTGGCTCCGTAGCACCGAGGTCATTTTGGCTGATGTCGGTAAGCAGGTCTTCGAGGTTTTCGATTTCAATGGGCTTATGCTCCAGGCCCTTAGTGAACTGCATGATTTTCAGATCTTCAGACACATCTTTAGGCGCAAAAAAATGGATGACATCGCGTTTTTTTACGTCGTCGCCTGTGCGAGACAGCGAACCGAGCAGCACCCATACATCGCGTTTTACCTGCGTAAAAACCGTGTCGATGTGCATGTAATCGCGCTTCCGGGGGATTTTTATGATCGTGACGGTGTCGACCAGGTTTTTGGCAAATACGAGCCGCATCACCTGCTGAGCTGCGTAGAGTGTAGTCCGTTCGCTAACCCCCACAATCAGGTGTCGTTCGGCAATCATCATTACATCGCCCCCTTCAAGCGTCGAGCGGGTTACGTCGCGGTTAGCGTCGGCATCGGGCAGTAAAAAAGCGTGTTCATTGTCGGGAATCTCAATAATTTTATCCCGGTAACCCGCAAAAAGCGAGTGATTAAAAAAAATGTACTGCATGAGCAGGGCTTCGCGGGTACGGGCCAGTTTGGCGGGCTTGTTGAGCAGGATGTGGTCATTGATAACGATGCCAATGTCGCGCGTGAAAATGAAATTAGGCAGGGGAGCAAACAGCATCGAGTGGTCGGGCAGCGAACCGGAGATCATAATTTTGGCCAGTTCGGTGGGATCGTACTGATGCAGTTGCTCCTGCGTGCGGAAGGCGGTACGTTCGATGCCGCAGATAGCCGCAATCAGGCGGGACCGGATCACCTGGTCGGCCAGAATATCCGACAGCAGACACTGTACGTCCACTACGTTGTCGGACCGGAAATACTCAGCGTGGTCGGGTTTGAAAAAGTTACGGTCGGAGTCGGGTCCGAGGCCCGCAACCTTGCCGCGCACCTTATCAGGATCCAGAAAATAAAGCAGGATTTTAACGTAGTAATCGTATTCATCCCGGCGCATCATGTCGAGGTGAACGATATCCTCGAAGAGCCAGTCCTGCGCTTTGGACGGGATTACTTTACCAAGCCCGCGGTCGGGGCTGTGGATGAGCATGCGCCGGAGCCGACCGATTTCGGACGAAACATGAATGCGGGCCGAAGGCAGAGCGCTGGATTGGCCAACCGGCGATGCAACAACCGACGCCCTGCTTGGGGCGGTGTGTTTTCCGTTTTTCATAGGAACGAAGAAAAACTGCCTGACTGGCAGTTTTGGGTTTGCAAGGTACAGTTTTGGGGAAGGAAAAGAAACGGAGGCTCGGGACCGGCGAGGCTGCCAGCAACCTGATTCTTTTTTCCGAACAGGCCGACGATTGGGATAAGGCCAATGAATTTGAAAGGCACAGGTCAACTTTTAACTGCCTGATTTTGTTGTCCTATCAAAACAGATCCCGATTGGTCTGTTAACTTTGTGGCTTATTTCAGGCCGATCCGATAGAACCTATTATGTTATCAATCAATAATTTACAAGCCTCCATCGGCGACAAACAAATTCTGAAAGGACTCAATCTGGAGGTTAACGCCGGTGAGGTTCACGCCATTATGGGACCCAACGGTGCCGGCAAAAGTACACTGGCATCGGTGCTGGCGGGCCGTCAGGATTATGAAGTAACGGGGGGCCAGGTGCTGTTCGAAGGGCAGGATTTGCTGGATATGGCTCCCGAAGAGCGGGCGGCCGAAGGTATTTTTCTGGCATTCCAGTATCCCGTTGAGATTCCGGGCGTGAGTACAACGAACTTTCTGAAAACGGCGATGAATGAAATTCGCAAGCACCGGGGTCAGGACCCGCTCGATGCTGTGCAATTTCTGAGGCTGATGAAAGAGAAAATGAAACTCGTTAACATCGACCAATCGCTATTGAGCCGGTCGCTGAACGAAGGTTTCTCAGGTGGAGAAAAAAAGCGGAATGAAATTTTTCAGATGGCCATGCTCGAGCCGAAACTGGCTATTCTGGACGAAACTGATTCTGGTCTGGACATCGACGCCCTGCGAATAGTTGCTGAAGGCGTTAATACGTTACGTTCGCCATCAAGGGCAACCATTGTAGTAACCCACTACCAACGACTGCTGGATTATATTGTCCCGGATTTTGTTCATGTTCTTTACCAGGGGCGTATTGTAAAGTCGGGGCCGAAAGAACTAGCCCTTGAGCTGGAAGAGAAAGGTTACGACTGGATCAAAGCTGAAGTAGAAGCCAACGTATAAGTATTTAGGTTTTTGAGTTAGCCTACACTTAACATTCACACCCTATAACAGGTAGAAACTCATAAACGGAATTATGACTCCCTCCTACGCATCCTATAACGAGTTTAAGAATCAGTTGCTGGCGGCTTTCCAGTCGAATGAAGAACGCATGAACGGGGCCAGTAAAACCCAGTTGCATCAGATTCGTCGTGCGGCATTGCATCAGTTCGATTTGCTGGGTTTCCCAACCATTCGGAACGAGGAATGGAAATACTCAAATGTTGCAAACCTGCTTAAAGAAGCCTTTGACCTCGACAACCATTCTTCGCTGACGGCCAATGATCTGTCTCCGCTGCAGATTCCAAATCTCGACGGCAATATCATTACGTTCGTCAACGGGTTGCACCGGCCCGATCTGTCCCGGATCATCAGCCCAAACGAACAGGTGCAGATCTCAAGTTTTGCCGAAGCAGCTAAAGCCAACCCCGATTTTATCGGTTTACACTTTGCCCGCTACGCTGACTTTCAGGACAATGCATTTACGGCGCTCAACACGGCCATGGCCAGCGATGGCGTCGTGATTCAGGTGCCGCCCAATACCACCGTCGAGCAACCCATTATTCTGCGCTTCATTACCGACGCCCGGGAGCGGAACAGGGCTTCTCAGCCCCGTAACCTTGTTATTGTTGGCAAAAACGCCGAGGTAACCGTGGCCGAATCGTACCGGACGCTGGGCGAACGCACCAGTTTCGTCAATGTGGTCACGGAAATTGTCCTTGACCGCGACGCCCGGATGCAGTACTACAAGGTGCAGGATGAGACCGATAAGGCCTACCATATTGGTACGACGCAGGTGAGCCAGACCGATAACAGTCACTTCTATTCGGCAACGGTGACGCTCAACGGCAACTTCATTCGTAACAACCTGAACATCGTGCTGAACGGACAGCACGCCGAAGCTTTTATGTACGGGCTGTATATGCCAAATGGTCGTCAGCATGTAGACAATCACACGCTTGT
>DATHAW010000295.1:0-5000 GCA_035296465.1 Spirosoma sp. | reverse complement strand
TGAAGACTAACCTCGTAGGGAAATACAAGTCCTCCCTTTTGAACGAAGGAGGCAAGTTCGTTGTGAGGAAAGTTCATTCCCGTATGGCCATCGCGGAAGCTGGCCGTAATGGGGATTATGAGGCGACAAAACTCCAGCCGGGTCATTGGCCGGTTGAGCTGCTGGTGGATGGCTTTTACTTGTTGGCTAATTGACTGTCGGCTAACGTAGGTGTAAAGGCCCGGATGAATCTGTTCATACTGCTGGAGCAAAAAAGCTAGATCCGCTTTTAGCTCCTCCGGCTTATACTGGTGGTTAATATCCACTTTAGTCGGAGCTGGTTGTTGGGCCCAAGCAACCGTCCAAAGTAGCCACAAAAAGAAAACAAAGCGTTTTTCCATCGCGGGTAGCGTACTTTCTGTATAGACTGAAGCTGAATGCTGTATAGTTTAATGGTTGTGCTCAGCTCCAGAAATGAAAAAAGTAATTTAATTGGTCCTGATAAGGTAAACTTTTGAGTAATTAAGGGAGACTATCACGACCGATTCTGCGGTGACTGTGTCGAGGCAATCACGCTGTATTACCTTGAAATAGCTTGATACTAACCGTTAAGGCAAGTTCATTGTGATACAGAATTGAACTCCCGACTCCCCGTTTTTCAGATCGCTGCGATTGACCACACAGCCATCCCCAACAGAGGAATGGCAATAGTAAGGCGAGGTGGGCAGGGGGCAGAAAAATTTATAAGGCTTCAGCCATCTCCCGCACCCGCACTTGCACCCGGGGCTGCTCGCCTTGGGGCACGATGACGATAAAAATGCTCGTGACCGTTTCACCGTTGCGCAGCATGTGACCCGCTTCAACATTCGTCGTGGTGGTAACCAGCTTGCCCTCCTGGTTTTTTACCGATTGCCGGTAAGGCACCACAAAGGGCCGCGCTTCGAGCAGAGTTCCCTTGCTGGTCAGGCGCTTGCCGGTGGCGTTAAGGCAGTCGAACTGGGCCAGTTGGTTTTGCCGCTCCTCGCCGAAGAGGGTTTGGCGGGGAAACATAATTTTTGTGCAGCCGCTCTTGTTGGAGACGTAGGCCGTGATTTCATAGCGGCTGTAAGTTTCATCTTTCACCGCTTTGGTCTGCTGGTTGCGGATTTCGTAGCCGAATTCGATGCCGTTGAAGGACAGCGGCTTGCCGGGTTCCAACTCGGCGGCCTGCTGGGCGAATGTGGTGGTGGCGATACAGAGTGTGGCGAGGAAAAGTAGGGCTTTCATGGGCTTGCTTAGTTAGGGCAAACATAAGCGCGCGGGTCAGCCACCGAAACAGCGGCCCGCGCAGAGCGGCATTTTCAATCCATGAAACCCCGTATTTTTCCCTTAATCCGTGTTACAATTGCTCACGCCGTCAGTGGCTGCACCGGCTGCAACTGATCCGACCGGTTTTAGTGCCTACTAATACTTTTGCCTCTTCTAAGTTGATTGGCTTTATCTCCATACCTCCTAGGGGTTTTCGCCCTAAATATACGCTGTTTTTGTTTGATTTTACACTCGTTAAACGCTCGTTTAACGAGTGTAAAATGGAGCGAACGACACAGAATTGGAATGCCAGGCCGTGACAAACTGTCACTTTATCAGCTAAGTCACCCAATTGCTGATTGTGTAGCCAGGAGGGGTCTATGGAAAAAGGGAAAACAGGATCCGATTGGGAGTTGCCCAATGACTACGATGAACCGACCGTTTTTCATACCCCTAGGAGGTAGACTATGATACGATAAATAACGATCACGCCAAGGGAGTTGGAAAGGGAAATAAAAACCACCATCAGGGCCGGTACAGCCGCTGGCCGCATAGCGGTGCGGCCCCACCCCCGATAATTCGTCATTTAAACAAACGAGGCTTACAAAGATGCTTTTTCAATCGCAACGGCGAACCGCCTGTTTTCGGTACCGCTTTACACTCGATTGGCTAATCCCAGACGGTTAAAAACGATCTTTAAAAGTATATTTTTCTTTTAAGTTGTTGAAATACAATTGTTTAAACTCTTTTGGCGGCCTAAAAGGCGGTTTTGTGTTAGTTACTCCATAAATGGTCCGCCCCCAACCCGGCTTACCTCCTGCGTTACGGCTTTTTGTTTATCGCAAGCCTTTATGTTGATAAAGCAAAACGGCCCGTTTTCTCAAAGCGGAAGAAACAGTAACTACAAAAACTGCTCACAGCCGTCAGCAAGTGCCACAGGGCATGCCCCTGAAAATAGGAATAAGGATCGCAGCCAATTTTACGAACGTCCAGGGTCCGAATGTATAGGGCCAGCACTACCAGTACCAGACTCAGCAGAATCACCCCAATCGACCGCTGTTTTCTGAACTGGAAATAATGAATCAGCATCCCGGCGTTCAACAGCAGAATCAGGGCGGGCACCAGCAGTGAACTCGGAATCCGAAGCGCCAGCGGTATAAAGCCGCCAATAACCGCAAGTAAGGAAAATACCCACAGCCCTTGTTGCCGTCTGTTTAACCGGATGCGGTCGGCCAGATGATAAACGGTAATGCCCACCAGCGTCAGCAAAATGCTGTAGGTGGCGTTCATATCCACGCGCTGGCCAACATACGTCAGAGAGGCGTGGAAAAACGCGCTGCCAAAACCCAGATACACGAAGCAGCCCCCCATCAGGGACGAAAGCAGGGGAAAGCCCGCCAGCCGGTTGAAGGGGGTAGTTGACCCACTGAACGAATCATACCGTGCAATCAGCAGAATAAGAATACCGCAAAAGAAATAGACCAGGTTGGAATAGGTGTTGACGGGCTGATGAAAGAACCGCTGGGGATGATTGTATTCGCAGTACTCCACCATAATGGCTGATTGGCTGACCTTCATGGGCGACCATACCGACGCCGTCAGCGTGGCGTCCAGGATGAGCCAGAGGGCCAGCATACCCAGGGTAATCAGAGCAGCCAGCAGCATGAGTTTTTTCAACGTGGGGGCGGGCATTGGATTTTGCGGTAAACGATAGTTGGGTGTGATTAAAAAAAGGTACAAAAACCGTCATGGGTTTGTTGTACCTTTTTTGTCCGGACTTGATCACCTGACAGCGATTCTCAAGCGATTAACCCGTTCTTTCCTTCGTCTCACTAAGTCAGCAAAGCAGTTGGAGGTGATACATTGTTTTATGAGATAACAAATTAACGCGGATTCCACTACGATTCTGACCGCTAAACCCGCTCTCAGCTAAACGTCCGTTGGGTAAGACGCCAATTTTCGAGTCATGAACGCAACGGCCGGTACGGGACCGTAGATTTTGAACTATTGATCCGTGAGTAGGCTTGTAAAGGCATTATCTTTTTCTGTGATGGCAACTTACAAACCATCCGATCTCGAACTGCTACGACGGCGGTGCGCAGAACTGAAAGATATGGGCTGGCAACAAAGCAAGATTGCTCAGGCGCTAGGTTTAACTGAAGGATGGGTCAGTCGTACCCTGAAGAAATACCGCCAAGATGGACCAGCAGGCTTAGCCTGGCATAAACCACTCGGCCCAGCCTGTCGATTGACCGATGAGCAGGTAAAGCTGCTATTAGTGGAGTTAAGTAAAGGAGCTGTGGCACAAGGATTTGCCGGCGAAGTTTGGACTCGCTCCCGGATCAATCAAGTGATTAATAGGCTATTTGGGGTTAACTATGACCCCTCCCAAATTGGCCGTTTGTTGAAGCGAGCGGGCTGGAGTAGACAGAAACCTCAGCCTAAAGCCCGTCAGCAAGATGCAACGGCCGTTCAACAGTGGCGTGAAGAACGTTTACCTGAACTCAAAAAAAGCCCAGCGAGATGGGCGGGTAATCGTCTACATTGATGAGTCCGCGTGTTATCTATTACCCTTATTAGCCCATACCGCAACGGCGGACCGTTTGGGCACCAGTTGGGCAAACGCCCGTTCTAATTGAGCAGGCTGGTCGGGCGCACCTAATCGGACGGCCGAAGCCGCCTGATTGCTGCCATTGCCCCGAACGGGCGGCTGTATGTAGGTGGACAGGATCGCCCGTTCAATAGCGAGGATGTGATCTGGTTTTTGGAAAAGCTATGTAGCCGCTACCGCAAACGGGATTTGCTAGTGATTTGGGATGGAGCGGCCATTCATCGCAGTCAGCTTATCAAAGACTGGTTAAGTCGTAAGTCGGGCCGGGTACATTTGGAGCGTTTACCAGCCTACAGCCCTGAACGGTCCGCCGTAGCGGTTCAACCCGGTAGAATTGTTTTGGAGCCGCCTGAAGCGAAGTCTGAAGAACCAACGGGGCCGCCCGAGCGGTCTTTATCAACTTAGAGCAGTTGCTGGATGCGATACTAGATCAACTCAATGAGTTACAAGCTAGTCCCAAATTAATTACAGCTTTCTTTCGTAAAAAGGAGATTGCTTTCTTTACAGACTAATGCACGCATCAATAAGGCGAGTTGACCAAATACCTTAAACCATGATTAATTAATGAAAGAGGAGGAGGTTACTCTTAAAAAAGTCTTAAAGCCGATTCATCTATGGGCCATTGGTGTTGGGTTGGTGATATCAGGCGAATATTTCGGTTGGAACTACGGTTGGGCAGTGGCCGGAACGGTTGGTTTACTGATTGCCACCCTGGTGATTACCCTGCTTTATTTTACGTTTATCTTTAGCTTTACCGAATTGACTACCGCCATTCCCAATGCGGGTGGTCCTTTTGCTTATGCGCTGAAGGCTTTTGGCCCCCTCGGTGCACTGGTGGCTGGTTATGCTACCCTAATTGAGTTTTTGCTGGCTGCACCGGCCATCGCGCTGGCTTTGGGGAGTTACATACACTTTCTGTATCCAGCCGTTCCGATCCTTACGGCATCCATCGTTTCCTATGTCCTGTTTACCCTGATCAATCTGCTCGGCATTAAAGAAGCGGCCTGGTTTTCATTGATTATGACTCTGCTAGCTATTGCCGAACTGCTGCTGTTCGTCAGTGTTGTTATGCCGAATTTTAAGCTGGAAACCTTTTTATATAACCCTATGCCTTTTGGTTGGG
>DATHAW010000294.1:0-18597 GCA_035296465.1 Spirosoma sp. | reverse complement strand
TTAAGTACGCACCACTCTAATATGACAACTAATTAATCAAATTGTTCTATAACTACTTCATTAATAAGCTAATGATGTTTGCCTCTACACCAGGCCCTCTTGGTAGTAGGTTATGGTGGTTTTGGGTACACTAAAGTTGCTCACAAGACCCTCCGTTCATGTCAGACAATATGATTTTCTTACGGATCTCCTCCCTACCTCCCTAAGTTATACCACCCAAAATAACCGGTACCTGTGAGCGTTTAACAACCGATTTTACCCATAAAGCGACCTGGGCTTACAATTCGCCACAGGAACATTGCGGGTGGGCAGCCCGAACAAGCACAGCCATGCAAAAAGCGGGGTTGCTTCGTTAAAAGGGGATCGAAGAGGCTACAGCTGACAGGGCAGGCTTCTAACTCAACGCATTCCGGCAGAAGTCTACGCATTTTTTCACTTCGGCTACGGAGGTAGAGTCTTGGGGTACCTGGTATTCCAGTTCGACCGTAGCCGGGAAGGTGTATTTCTGCTCGCGCATTAATTTCAACACCGGCAGTAAAGGAGTATCACCCTTTCCCCACACCAAATTTCCTTTTCCGTGGTCGGCTGTCTGTCGGTCTTTGATGTGCATACTGGCAATACGGTCATGCTTTTGCCGAATAAGTGCCAGGGGGTCTGGATTACCCGCGGCTACGTAGTGCCCCAGATCGAAATTCAGGCTATTGGCCGGTGATTGGGCGAGGGCCGTATCCCAGAAGGTGGGCGTTTGTTGCTCATGCCCATGATAACCTACTTTTATGCCCTGTTTCTGAGCCATCGTACCTAATTTAAGCGTGTGGGCATCGTTACCCGGATGTTCCAGCGTGACCTGGTTAGCCCCCAGCAGTTTGGCCGCCCGCATACCGTATTCAATTTCGGCGTCCGAACTCTGCCGGCCAAACGCATCAGGCTTAAATCCATAGATTTTCACCCCGGCCTGGTTGTACATTTTTCGCATTTGGTCAAATCTGGCCATGGGTGCCGAAAGCCGCCATTTAGTCATCTCCGCCCGGTACGCTTTCATTTGCGCATCCACCTCGGCCAGCGTTTTCTGCTCGTCTTCGGTTAAGGGCTGATTTTCGCGTCGCTTTCTCATCAAAGGGGAAACAGTCTGCATATTCACCGAATTTTTGGGAGCACCGGCAAACGTTTCGGCCGGGCCGCCCATCAACTCAATGGCACTGATCCCCGAATCGAGGACGTATTGCAGGGTAGCTTCGGCGCTTTGGTCGGGCATATCCCGAAACGAATACGTAATAACGCCAATCTGAACCCCGTCGATCAATGAGTTCGGTTTATCGCCCAGTCGGCGGATAAGGGCGGGTGCACCAAAAAGCGGGTGGTTGCCCACTACGGCGGTTGACACAAGCGCGGCCGCAGCGCCCAAAAACTGACGGCGTGTTGGTTGATTGTTCATAGGTTTAAGCAGGACGATTTAAGTAGATGAATGAAACAGGAAGTACTAAACTGATAGCAGATAACTGGACACGAGACAGCCATTTAATCGACCTGATTGACCCACGTAGTGGTCAACGGGACAAGTGTCCACAAGTAGATGGGTTTGCGCAAAAGCCTGCCGTTGTTGAATCTTTCTATCAGCCTATTTTTTGGTAATCACACCGCTTTGTCAATGGGTTTTTATGCGGATAAATGACCTTCAATCAGTAAGATTACCCGACATAACCACCCATTTAGTTATTAGCGTTAATACATTACGTCCAGATGACGCGTTTATAATTGGTGGGCTTGTAAAAAGGTGCAAAATTTGTCCCAACGATAAAAAGCCCAAAACTTACTCTGCTTACCATATAAAGCAGAAATTTCTAATGAAAACTGCCGTATTATTTTTCATTTTTATCTCGGTTTCGGCTTTCGCTCAGGTTAAACTCCCTACGAGCGAAACAGGACAGGTTCAATACCAGGAGATCGTGCGCCTTGGCGATGGGAAAGGCCCTGCCCGGCCGGTATTTGACCAGATTCGCACGTGGGCCAGACAACAATACCCCCTGGCGAACGAAGCCGAACTGCACTACGATCCGCAGCATGGCATTGTGTTTGTCCGGTCGCTATTTGCAATCGGTAATTACTCTATCCGCTATACCCTCACCGTTGAAGCCAGAATAGGGCGCTACCGCGCAACCATTACGGACCTGGTTGCCGAGCAGGGCGGGCTTATTCAGCCAGTGCGTGCCGTCAGTACGTCGGCTCAGGAGATGGAGCGGGCCGCAGCCGATTCTGTTAAAAACAGCCCCCTCATTAAGCAAATCGCCGATGACCAGGCCGAACTATACCAACAGATTGATGCGGCCTGCCGCACTACGCTGGCCAATTTGAAACAGTCAATGCAGGAACCGGCGACCAGGAAAGACGAGGAATAAGACGCTTATTGGTAACAGTGTGTGTGGTATGACTACCAGTCTACCGGTGGCGCTCCACGCCTACCTGTTCACAGAAATCCAGCACCGGGCAGGTTGAGCAATGCGGCAGCGTACCGGTGCAGATGTGTTTTCCAAAAGGCATCAGCAGCCGGTTTATATCGACCCACTGGTCGCGGGGCACCTGTGCTTCCAGCACCTTCAGGGTTTGTTCGGGCTGCTTAGTCTGCACGTAGCCCCATCGGTTCACAACCCGATGAACGTGAATATCGACACTGATAGCCGCCTGACCAGTAGCCACACCGAGGGCTAAGTTGGCGCATTTTGGTCCAACGCCCTTCAGCGACGTAAGCGTAGCAAAATCAGCGGGCAGTTCCCCACCGAACTCACTGACGATCCGGTGGGCAATGCCGCGCATGGTATAGGCTTTCTGGTCGGGATAAGTCGTGCCGTAAAGAAGCTGGGTTAGGGTTGGGATATCCAGAGCCAGGAGTTGCTCGGGGGTTCGGGCGACCTCAAACAACCGTAACGATACGGGAATGGTGGTTTCGTCGAGGGTTCGGATGGAGACAATGCACGAGATTAACTGCTCGAACAGGCTGCTATAGCCGCGCTCAAACAGGTCGAACATAGCCGCTTTCGGATAGGGCCTGATGGCGGCAGCGACGCCGTTTAGAACGAGGGTCAGGTCAAAATTGGGTTTCATGTACCTTAAACCCACAGAAGGGCGGGTTGTCCGTATCGTTCGCAAAGATTTTCTCAATTTTCTCTGCGCTCGCTTCCCTTATGCCTTCACCACCACCATCTCCACCCGTCGGTTTTCGGGGCGCTCTTTCAGGCTTTTGTTGTTGTTGATGGGCCGGGAGGGACCGTAGCCAATGGTTTCAATCCGGTCGGCGCTGATTCCCTTCGAGACAACGTAACGCTTCACCTCATCGACCCGGTTGCGCGACAGCTCGACGTTGGCGTCAAAATCACCAACCGTATCCGTATGACCCTCGAGCCGGATGGTCATGGTAGGGTTCTCCTGCATGGCGCTTACCAGCCGGTCGAGTTCGGGGTAGGATTCGGGTTTCAGATCAAATTTCGATACGTTGAAGTAGACGGCCCGCAGCGTAATTTTTGTGCCGACGGCAATCGGCACCAGGTCAAAATCGCGTGTTACGTCAACCCGGTTTGTCGCCAGCGTATCGCTCTGACTGAAATAGCCTTTTGCCGAAGCGGTTACGGCATATACCCCCCGCACGTCGACCGGAATACGATACGCTCCCGTTGGCAACGTAGTCCGAACCGAGTCGGCGGGCCCATTGCCTGCCGCTTCAGCCCCCGAAATAAGCCGGTACGTAACGGTGGCCTTAATGGGCCGTTTGGTTTTAGCATCACGCGTAATGCCGTTGAGCGCTACGGCCACGGGCGCGGGTTCTGCCTCCACCTCAGGCCTGGTGGGTGCAGGCGTATCAGGAGTGCCAACGCCAGGCGAGGTGCGGGGCGTGTAGCGAGGTTCCTGTGGTGTGGGTCTGGGCTGAACGGGCGGTAGCGGACGGGCTTTGGGTGTTCGCTGCGAATACGTGTCCTTACGGGGCGCGGGGTTGATGATGTGAACCCCCCAGAAATTAAAGCAGGTAATTTTTGAAAGTCCTTCTACGTAGTCTTTACACTCAAACAGATCAAAGACGGTATAGCCGGGCGTGATGCGCTCAAAGTAAGCCACAAAGTCTACCTCTTCACCCGGATCGACCCGGCGTCGCATCTCGGTTGGGATGTTCTCGGCCCGGATGAGCTTATACGAGCGTTCGCCCTGGTTCACGTAGAGCCGGGAACCCGGCTGAAACCCGATATTGCTGAAATTGCCAAATCCGGATCGGGAACGCTGCCCCAGGCGATTTCCCGAAGCCCGGAACGTCATATGAATGATCGTGTACTGCGCCGTCAGTTCCACCCGCCGGATCATAACGTCATCGTCATTGGCATCATCGACGCGGGGGCGCTCGGTGGTGTACTGCACCTGCTGCGCCCACAGGAGGGGCGCCCAAAGCAATAACACAAGACAGGTAACTAATCGGCGTTTCATAGTCGTTGTTTCAAAGAGGATTCCTCTCTTAAACGATTAGACCTACCGCGTAGTTTAGGGTTTAATTAAACCAGTAATAGCCTGTCAGATAAATGGCATGTACGCCCCATTTATCTGACAGGCTATTTTCGTCTCCCGTTAGGGCACCCTTGCACCCATATTGGTTGCCGAGACTTAGTATCCTTCGTTCTGGGTCAGCGCATCGTTGGCATCGCGCTCCCGCTTGGGAATTGGCAGCACCAGTTTTGGCGCATTCCACGCAAAGGTTCCGGTACTTTGTTTCAGCCGCTTGATGTCGTGAATCCTGACGCCCTCAAAAGCCAGTTCGAGCTGCCGCTCCCTCAGAATATCATCCAGCGTTAATTTTGTTGCATCCAGTAAGGGTGCTCCGGCTCGTGCCCGGATCGCATTGATGTCGGCAATGGGAGCCGCACCCGTCGCTGACCCTAACCGAAAATTACACTCTGCCCGAATGAGGTGCATTTCAGCCAGCCGAATGACCGGAATGTTAGCGCCAAAATCGACCCACTTGCCCGAATACAACCGGGCACCACCGCCCTTCACACCGAGGTAGAGCAACTCACGTCGACGGGCGTCGTTTACGTCGTACAGGTCCCGAAACGCATTGTTCACCTGCACGTCGCCCCGACCGACCGAAACCCCGTTCACAGGCAGACTGGCGTAGAATGTTGTCAGGCCATCGTTTGAGGTGCCCGCGTTGTTCTGATCGTTCTGCTGAATTTCGAAGATACTCTCCTGTGTATTCCGGTTCCGGAAGGCCGAAATCACCGATGGATTCAGCCGGTACACCCCCGAAGCAATAATGGCATTGGCATTTGAAAGAGCCAGCGCATAGTTGCTCTGCTGCAGATAAACCCGCGCCAGGAAGGCCTGAGCCGCATACTTGTCGGCCCGTGTGCCGTTGTCGACGGGTAGCAATGCCATCGCTTTCGTCAGGTCATCAATCACCTGAGCATACACCTGGGCCACGGTACTGCGAGCCGCCTTGGTGCTGGCCTGTTCGGCCGTTTTAGTTGCCGTCAGGATAATGGGCACACCAGGCTGACTATTGTCGGCGGTTGCACCCCAGGGCAGGGCATAGAAACGAACCAGTTCAAACAGTGTGATACCGCGCACAAACCGGGCCTCGCCTTCGAGTCGGCTCTTGTCGGCAGCCTCCGTCACAACGGGTAGTGATTCGAGCACGTTGTTTACCGTATTGATAGCCCGGTAGGAACGAATCCATGTACGCTCCGCTTCGGAGTTGGTATTGGTCAGGCCGGTCTTGACGGCCACTTCCCGATAACCGGCAAATGTTCCCCGCCAGGTAATGTACCCTTCTGATGCCTGCAGCTCGGCCAGCAGATTAAAGTTGGTGCCGTACATGGCAGCATGGCCGAGGTGCGCATACGCCCCGATGATGGCACTCTCCACATCCTGGGCCGACTCCAAAGCAGTTGTTGCATCGATAGTCTGCAACGGATTAATTTCCAGCTTTTTGTTACAGGCCGCCAAACTCAGTGTTAGCGCTGTAAGGCTATAAATAAGTCTTTTTTTCATTGGTCAGATAGCCAAGTGAGTTAAAATCCGAGATTAATACCAACCTGAATCGTACGTGCCTGGGGGGGCGTGTAGAAATCGTGACCCAGCGAAATGTTGGCCGATTGATTACTGGCGTTGTTGTAGGTCGTATTTACTTCCGGGTCGTAGCCGGTGTACTTGGTCAGTGTCAACAGGTTGAAGCCTGACACGTATACCCGTGCCGTCTGGAGAAACGCCTTGCGGAGCAGATTTTTGGGAATGTTGTAGCCCAGCGAGACAGTTTTGACGCGCATAAATGAACCATCCTGCACCCAGCGCGACGATACGCCTGATCCGTTACCACCGTAGAGCCGCACCTGCGGCACCTGGGTTTCGTCGCCGGGCTTCTGCCAGCGGTTAAGCTGGTCGATGGTCTGGTTATCGAAATAATCAGCGCTTACCGACTGGAAGAAACCCGCTACGTTATAAATGTCGTTTCCCTGAACGCCCTGCAACAGCACACTCAGATCAAATCCTTTGTAAGACAGATTGTTGGTCAAGCCGTAGATAAAATTGGGGTTTGGGTCACCCACTTTCTGTTGGGGAGCAGCAGCGTAGTTATTGGTCGGCTTGCCGTCAGCGCCCTCATACATGGCATCGCCCGTTTGTGGGTCGGCACCCAGGAACTTCTTGCCATAGAAATATCCCAGCGGCTCACCCTCAGCAACCCGGCCCAGGAAACGGGAGTTGGCGGCTATTGGGCTAACGTTTAGTTTCGTCACTACGTTACGGTTCGCCGAGATGTTGAAACTGGTGCTCCAGCGAAATGCCTTCACAAAGTTCTGCGTCGTGATGCTGAATTCAATTCCCTTGTTTTGCAGGCTGCCCACATTGCGGGCAATGCTGCTAAATCCGTTAAGGGCGGGCAGGGGTTGATTGAGCAGCAGCCCTTCCGTATTCTTGATGTAGTAGTCGATTTGCCCGTTGATGCGGTTGTTGATGAACCCGTATTCTACACCGACATCGAACTGGCTCGTTTTTTCCCAGCTCAGGTCCCTATTCTCGATCTGCGAAGGCGAGATACCCGCCTGATCGGCGTAGGGCAAGGCCTCGTACAAACCGCGGGATGCGAAATTGCCGATTTCGGAGTTACCCGTAACGCCGTAGCTGGCCCGCAGTTTAAGCAGGCTCAGCGCCCGACTATTCTTCAAAAAGGCTTCTTCGTTAACAAGCCAGCCTACCGATACCGACGGAAAGAAACCGTAGCGGTTATTAATCCCGAACCGGCTCGATCCGTCGATACGGCCCGACACACCCAATAAGTATCGCTCAGCGTAGCGGAAGTTAGCCCGTGCCAGGTACGACAGGATGCTGTATCCTGTTTCCGTTGAACTACCGCTGATGATACGGGCCGCGCTGGTTAGTTTGGAAAACTTGTCATTTGGGAAGCCCCGGCCCTCGGTACTGGCATCCTGAATATTTTGCTCCTGGTAGGTTATACCGGCCACCGCATCGATGGCAACCTGACCGAACGACTGCTGGTAGTTAAAGGTATTGTTGGTGGTCCAGTTGATGGAACGGAGCTGGTTCTGGTAACCGTAGCCTGTGGGTGCCCCGTCTTCCGTCCGGCGTCCGCGGTAGATTTCCTCCTGTAAATTCAGCAGGTCATACCCAAACTCCGACCGAAACGACAACCCTTTCACCAACTGAACCGTACCGTTCAGATTACCAAACGATCGGTAGGTTGTCGACACGTTTTTGGCATCTGTTGTTTCAATCAGGGCGTTGTAATACAGTGTGTTCCGATTCAGTAAACCGTTTGCATCTAATTTAGGCTGAAGCGGGGGCAGGGCATTAAGCTGCACCGGGTTTGAGAAGGCATTGTCATCGGGCGTTTTGTTGTTCACCACCTGCGCAAGGGCAAAACTGGCACCAAGCGTGATCCGGTCGCTCACCGAATGATTCAGGTTCAGACGAATATTGTTACGCCTGAATGAGTTGGCCACAATAATACCCGTTTGCTGGTTTGTAGCTCCACTCAGGTAGAACTGGGTTTTATCGGTACCCCCGTTGACGTTAAAATTAAACTGATTGATTGTACCCTGGCGAAAAGCTGCTTCAGACCACTTCTCGTCGGTTGTGGTATTGATGTCTAAGCCAGCGCCTTCAAACTCCTCAGACGGAACAAGATCTGCGTTGGTAGCCGCTTCGCTGAACAGTTCCACATACTGGGCGCGGTTCAGAAACTGACGAATTCGGGTTGGGTTACTAATGCCCGTGTAGTAGCCCAGCGATACGTTTGTGCGGCCGGCACGCCCTTTTTTGGTTGTTATGAGTACAACACCGTTGGAAGCCCGCGAACCGTAGATTGCCGACGCGGAGGCATCTTTCAGAATACTAATCGTTTCAATGTCGTTGGGGTCGATGTCGGCCAGGGGGCTGTAGGTCTCCGTCGTCGACGAACCTGCATCGACAGACGTGATTGGAATACCATCGAGTACGTAGAGTGGTTCGTTACCCGCCGATACCGACGCGGCACCCCGCACCCGGATTTGCAGGGCTGTACCCAATTTACCCGAACTTTGGGTAACCTGCACACCCGCTGCCCGACCCTGAAGAGCCGACTCGAAGGTTGTAACGGGCAGATTAGCAATCTCGGATGAATTAATGGTGGCGGCCGAACCCGTTACGTCACGCCGTTGCTGCGTACCGTAGCCCACAACGACCACTTCATTGAGCGAACGGCTGTCGTTGCTCATGGCCACGTTAACAACGTTCTGGTTTCTCACCGCTACTTCCTGCGTGGCGACCCCCACAAAACTGAATACCAGCGTAGTGGTATTGGCCGGCAATTCCAGCGAATAGTTACCATTAGCATCGGTTTGGGTACCCCGGCTGCTGCCTTTCGCCACAACCGATACACCCGGCAGGGCATTATTGTCCTCAGCGGAGGTTACGTTACCTGTCACCCGACGTTCCTGAGCGAATGCCGGGTTATTAATTAAAGCGCCTAATAAAAAGGCCATCAACAGTAGAGAGTGTCTCATAATGTTAAGTTTTATAACTGAAAAACAGACAAAATTCGGATTAAAATTTGGTTAACTCAATTCTATACCTAAAAAATGTGCGCTGATTAAAAACCCGTATAAAGTCTAAATTGTGTGCAGTCCGAATCAATGAATCAGTTTATACATAGTCTGTAAAGACACAGAAAAAATAGTCCAGTTGCATGACCATCCTTATTTTTTGTGTCCTTGTCGATTTGACACGCCGGAAAATGCAAACGGCTACCGTAGTGTGCTGCTAGTTGATTCGGCCGCCCTTTATTGCTTGAGTATCTTTCGTCTGAATGTGACTCCGCCGACCTGCACCTCCAGTATATAGATACCCCCCGGTGCCGTTCGCAGATCGAGTGGCTGCTGGAACAGGTCTGTATTCTTCTGGTATCGCTGCCGGACGACTTCGGCCCCCGTCAGGCTGCGGACCGATACCGTGAGTAGTCCCCGGTCCGGGCTGTTCAGTGATAGCATGACCGGGCCATCGCTGGGGTTGGGTGTTAAGGTCAGGGCGGGTTCGTTGGGTTCGGTGGTGGCCGTAACCGTACTCGTCCTGACATTCACCGTAACAACGGCGGAGGTGCTGCACAGATCCGTTCCGCTGCCCGATACCGTGTACGAGGTTGTCTGGGTGGGCTGGGCAATCACCTGCGGGCCGAGCGTGGTGTTGAGGCTCGAACCGGCCCACGTAAACACGCTGGCGCCCCGGGCGTTGAGCGTCACGGTTTCGCCGGCGTTGATGAACAGGGCCGACGATGCCACCTGCACCGACGATTTCATACCGATCCGGGCCGTTATGTCATGCGCTACGTTCAGGCCCAGGCTGTCGGCGTAGCGCAGCCAGGTGCCCTGGCGGTTTTGCCGCCATGACGTAGCAAAGGTCGATTCGCCGTTTTTGGTCGTTATCACGGCGACGGTATCGCCGGTGGCGTAGGGGAACACCACACCGATGTGAAACGGCAACCCGCTGAGTGGCACATTGCGCTCGAACGTAACGACAGTGGGGCGATTGTTGGCCACATCGTCCAAAATTACCCGTAGCGGCACGTCTTTCTGCTCCAGTATGGCTCCCGGACCATTCTGAAAACCCCGCCCGTTCCAGACCGTTACGGTCACAACCGACTCCGTGGCTGCTCCCAGGGCAGCCTTAGCCACCCCGAAGCGCACTGCGGCTCCGGCCAGGTTACTATAACTCAGGTCGTTCTGAAAAAACTCCGATACGGCCTGCGTGCGCCGGCTGTTTTGCCCGGAAACGTAGCCCGTACCACCCGTTTCGCGCAACACCGTGGGCGTACCGTTGAAGTTGGTTAGCTCGGCGCACAGGCCCACATTCAGCACCTCGATGTATTCTTTCCTGACCAGTGGCTCGGATGCTCCCAGGCTGTTAAACACCTGCAGCGTAACGGTGAATTTGCCCGGCTGGTTATACGTAACCGTTGGGTTCTGCTCGTTCGACGTACTGGGTGTTCCACCCTCGAAGGTCCACTCCCAGCGGGTGGGAAAGTTGCTCGACAGATCGTTAAACCTCACCTGCCCGCCCAATAGTATGCGCCGGGTTTCGGCCCGGAAGTTGGCCACTGGCCGGCTCACGACCTGCGTGCCGCAGACGTTGGCGGTGAGCAAACTGGCCCGGCGCGGGCTGACGTCCATTACGGCCCGCATCCGGGCTTTCTGGTCGAGGGTAAAAATATTGAAGCAGGCGTCGTCGGAGTAGTCCATGTAGTTCTGGACCATGTTGGCGTTGCCGCAGCTTACCCGCCCCACCTGGCAACCGCGGCTTTCCGACGCCTGGGGGGGCGTGTCGGGGCAAAAATCTTCCCCGCAGTTGGTATCGCCCCAGATGTGGCGCAGGCCCAGCCAGTGCCCCGTTTCGTGCGTGAGTGTCCGGCCCAGGTTATAGGGAGCCTGCATGGTCGGGAAGTTGCCTTTCTCGGCATTGCCGAACGACCTATAGTTGACCACAACGCCGTCGGTACTGGCGGGGCTGTCGGTGGGAATGCCCGGCAGGTTGGATTTGCTTGGAAACTGCGCGTAGCCCAGCAGGCGGTCGGCACTGCTGAACTCAAGCACCCAGATATTGAAGTATTTGTTGGGGTCCCAGTAGGAGCTGGGTTTCAGCACGCCCTCAATGGCATCGCGGTCCCAGTTGGCGCGGTTGCCGTTGATGCGGTCGATGCCGGGCTCGGCCATGGCCCGGCCCTGCCGGTCAATGGCAGCCGGGCAAAACTCAATTTCAATATCGGCTCCGACCGGGTTGGTGTTGAAGCCACGGGTGTCGGGTTTCCGGCGAAAATCCTCGTTGAGGGTTTCTATCTGCGCTCTCACCTGCGCGGCACTGATGTTACGTCCCGCCCCCACGGCCTCGCCGTTATGCACGACGTGCACAATGATGGGGATGGTGATGACCGGAGCTGCCACCCGTCCCGATGCCATCTGCGCTTTAAGCGCAACGATTTTTCTTTGAAGTTCCTGCTCAAAGTCGTTCAGGCTGCCCAGTTCCGGGTGGCGCGCCCGCAGCAGGCTGTCCATTTCCATGGTGGCGCATTGCTTCTGGGCGGCAGGAGCCGGTTGAGCCAGCAAACCGGCAGCCGTCAGCCAGATGAGCAGGCATACAATGAGTATAGTTCTGATCATAGCTTATTTTGAGGAGGTTGCGTTGAACGTAAAGCGGTAACTGGCGTTGATGTCCGAAAAGTAGTATTCGATGGTCAGCACCGACGCCGTCAGATTTTTGATCGTCCACGGAAATGAACCACCCAGAACGCGCAGAGGAAATTCCAGCGAGGCATCGGCATTGATAAGCGTCCAGCTATCCGTCAATAACAAATCCGGGTTAGTAGCATTGCACTTAACTGAGCCTTCATTAAGCTCGAATTTACGCTCATCATTTGCGTAAAACGTATACAAATCATCAGCAATACAAGGATTCAATCCATTTTGTACTGGTATTACGCCACTCCCCTGACCGTTGTCGAAAACCTGCAACGAAACAAGTTTCCAGGTTTTTTTCTCAGTACCAGTCAGCAACTGACTATAGGTGTTTGGCACTGGCTCAATCTTCTGGGAGCACCCAGTTAAGAGTCCGACTAACAGGATCGGAATCAGCAGGAATCGTAGCAGTGTTCGGATCATTGCGGTATGTAGGTTTGCGTAAAAAGTAACGTAGTGTCGCGGAACGATACCACCGTTCCGCGAGTAACCTGGAGCCTAAGGGTCGTCTGGAGGTTTAGCGTAATGCGCCGATCCCGGGGGTTCCATGACCCATTCCCCCGTAAGGTGTCTGCGGAGCCGAGTTCAACATTCGTCTGAGCAGGCACCGTGATTGTGTTATCACCATTATCCGTAAAACGCAATGTTGGTTTAATTGCCTGAAAGTCAAACAACGTGCTGTTACCAACAACCACAAATTGATCCAAACCAACGTTCCAGTTGCTCAGGGTATACTCTTTGCAGTCGGTGCTGGTGATTTCTACGTCGGGAACCGACACCGTTTGGGTTCCAAACCGTTGCGTACCGGTGTACAGCCCCCCGAACAGACAGTCGTCCTGAATGGTCAGCGTTAGTTTCTTGCCCACAACGTTATCTTTTCCAAATCCAACCTGCAGCGAGCTGGGCTGTACATCGGTCAGCGTAAAGGTGAGCGCCTGCGACTCCAGGATGTTGTTGGCGTTGTTAATCAGCTTCACGTTTATTTCGCCGAAACTCTT
Source organism: Spirosoma sp. (assembly GCA_035296465.1). Taxonomy (GTDB): domain Bacteria; phylum Bacteroidota; class Bacteroidia; order Cytophagales; family Spirosomataceae; genus Spirosoma. The sequence continues at coordinate 5,849 of DATHAW010000294.1, read as the reverse complement.
GTTGGCCGGAATCACCACCGTCCCTTTGGTGCCCAGAATGGTGTAATCCCTACCCTCGCGGGCCGATCCACTCACCGTGTAGTTGACCGTAATGGGCTGATTGAGCACCGGCCCCGCATTATGCACCCGAATGACAACGGGCAGCGAACGGCTCTCTTTGTAGGTCAGTGTCGAGTCGGTGAAGCGGACAAAGTAAGGCCCTTCAAATGTGCGGTTCAGGTCCTGCTCCTCACAACCGATTGCGGCCCAACCTAAGCCTAACGCTATCAGCCCGCCTATCCAGCCGGCCAGTATTCGTTTCAGATTTATGACTTGTTTCATGTGCTGCGCTTCAGGTTTCGTATTCCGTTTTGGGAAGGCCAGAGAGTACCCGTGATCTGTCTATTACTGAATTGTGTAACTATTTTCTACGCTTATTCTCCAGCCTAAGCTCTCAATCAATACCCCGGATTTTGCTGGCCGCTCAGGGTGGGGTTTTGCTGAATTTCGCTCTGGGGAATGGGCCACAGTTCGTAGCGGCTGTTCCAGTTGGGCGAAAACGCCGACATGACGGCCTGTGCCCGCCCCGTCCGGACCAGATCGTACCAGCGGTGCCCTTCAAACGCCAGTTCGTAGACCCGCTCCCGCTCCACGGCCAGCAGGACATCGGCCTGCACAGTCGTGGTTATAGCGGCTGCTTTAGCGCGGGTGCGCAAGACGTTCAGGTCGGCAACGGCACCGGTGGCACCGGCTTGCCGCCCCAGTTGCGCCCTGGCTTCAGCCCGGATCAGGTACATTTCGGCCAGCCGAATCAGGACAATGTTGTTGTTGTCTTCGGAGGCTGTACCGTACTTACGCACGGTCCAGCCGTTGTCGCTGCCGCGCAGGTTTTTTGAGTCGAACGTAATGGTTTGCCTACGATCACCGGCTTCTGCCGATGTCAGTTGCAGGATCAACTGGTTTGAGGGGATCACTTCCCGCCGACCAACCAGGATATTGTTCAGCCCGAATGAACTGGTGCCCGGATCGTCGGACAGAATATAGCCTACTTCCAGAATCGACTCGCCCGTAAAATCGCGCGTCACAATATCCACGTAGTTAGGCTCTAGTTTATACACCCCGGACCTGATCACATTCGTGGCCAGTTCCTCGGCCTTCACCCAGTTTTTCTGGTACAGATAAAAGCGGGCCATGGCCGCCTGGCAGCTTTGTTTATTGAGGTACGTAGCGTTGGTGGTAACGTTGGTCGATCCGGACGTTACGTCGGGCAGGTCCTTTAAGGCCGCTTCGTAGTCGGCCAGCACCGACGCCAGAATCGTAGCTCTGGCGGTTCGGCCAATTACCCGGTTGGCGGCCTGAGTCGTGGAGGTTACCTGCGGAATGTCGCCGTACGTGTACGTTCCGATGAAGTTGGCGAACCCGCGCAGAAACCGGGCTTCCGCCGTTACCTGCTTCCGTGTCGCTTCGGGAACACCTACCACCTTCGGCAGGTTTTCAAGCATGAAGTTAGCCAGGTATATCGTTCGGTACAAGCCACCCCACAGGGCGCTCACGGCTCCATTGGCCGCCGTTATCTGTTTGGTGCCCAGTTCGCGGTAATCATTAAACGTACCATTGAACTGGATGTAGTCGGCGGTGAAATCACCGGCAATGATAATTGGTGCGGCTGCTCCGCGCAGGGCGCTGTACATTCCGATCCGGACCGGCTGAACGTCGTTAGGCTCGTTGAGTACTAAGGCATCGACCAGCAGATCGACGGGCTTTGGTTGCAGCACCTCGCGGCAGGAGCCTGCTCCCAGCAAAACAAACAGCAGGCTATATCGAATATAACGACTCATAGTAAGATGATTCAGTCAACACACTAGTCAAGAATTAGAAATTTACCGTCAACCCCACCAGCACGGTTTTGACCTGGGGGAAGGTAAAAAAGTCGATGCCCTGGGCGGTTGTGGAGCCGTCGAGCGTACTGACCTCCGGATCGGGTCCGGAGTAGCGCGTCAGCGTCCAGAGGTTGGTGCCGGATGCGTAAACCCGCACGTTCGACAGTTTGTAGCGCGTAATCCACTGCTTGGGCAGATTATAGCCCAGCGACACGTTTTTCAGCCGCACGTAGGACCCATCTTCCACGAAGCGGCTGCTCGAGAAGTTGTTGTACGTACTTTGGAATACGTACTTTGGCACGCTGGTAATGTCGCCCTCTTTCCGCCACCGCTCCAGCGCCTTCCGCGATTGATTGCTTTGCAAATCGGCACCCGAGTTCATGAGCGTCTGGTTGGTGAAGTTCAGGATGCTATTGCCGTAGGAGAACTGAAAGAAAGCGCTCAGCTCGATGCCTTTCCAGCTAACCCGGTTGGTGAAGCCACCAAACAGTTTCGGCTGGGCGTTGCCAATCACCTGACCATCATCGGGCGTGATGCGTCCGTCGCCATTCTTATCGTCATAGATGGCGTCGCCGGTAGCCGGGTCAACACCGAGGAACTTCAACCCCCAGAACGTACCCAACGGCTCACCGGGCAGGATGACGTTTGTCCGCGCGACGCCATTGCCGGTATACCCCCGGAAAATTGGTTCTTTGCTGACCAGCTCAACCACTTTATTGTCGTTGCGCGACAGGTTCAGATCCGTACTCCAGCGAATGCCACCCGCGCCCTGGTCAATATTTACCGTCGAGATGGTGATTTCAGCCCCCCGGTTGGCCACCTTGCCAATGTTGCCCTGAACACTGCCAAAGCCCGTCGTTAGCGGAATGGGCTGCGCAAACAGGAGTTTGTCGGTCAGGTTGCTGTAGGCATCGACAGTGAGGGTGAGCCGCCCGCTGAAAAAAGAGGCATCCAGACCCACATTGGCCTCACGCGTACGCTCCCACTGGAGCAGCGGGTTTGTCAGGGCCGACGGTCCCACACCCGTTGAGCCGCTGTAGGTAGTCGACGCCCACGTGCCCAGGAACTGGAAGTTCCCGATGCGCTCATTGCCCGTGAAACCGAAGCTGGTACGTAGTTTCAGGTCGCTCAGGAAGCGAAACCGCTGCATAAACGGCTCAGCCGAGATGCGCCAGGCCAGCGACCCCGACGGAAACAACCCGAACTGCTTGCTCTGTCCAAACCGCGATGACCCATCATAGCGGGCCGTCAGGGTAGCCAAGTAGCGCTCATCGTAGTTATAGCGGACTTCGCCGAATGTCGATATTAATCCGCTGTTTACCCGGTAGGACGTGCCCTGATCGACAACTCCGGCTGAGGTAATGTACGTGAAATCGTCGCTTGGGAACAGCCTCCCCTGTAGGTTTCCGCCCCGTTCCTGGCGCTGCAGCACCTCGAAACCGGCCATCGTATTAAATTTATGCTTGCTGGCAAACTGAAAATTGTACGTCAGGGTATTGGTATTGATTAATGTAGAATAAGTCGAGTTGCTGAAGTCACCGTAGCCCTGCCCGCCCACGCTGGTCAGAAAACCGCCGATGGCGGTGGTTGAGGGTTCAAAGTTATCTTCGGTCACGTTGTTATAATCGACGCTGACCTTTGACCGCAGCCGTAGGTTCGGAATGAATTCGTACTCGGCATACAAACCAGCAAGGAGTTTAGCCGTGTAGCTCTCAAATCGGGGCAGCACCGCCTGCCCAACCGGGTTAAAGTTAGGGAAACCCGCGTAGTTGGCATCCTTAGGGCCATAGAGCCGGCCAAACTCATCATAGGGCGAGTAGTAGGGCAGGCTTTTAACCGCTCCCGAATAAACGCCATCCAGAAAATTATCACCTTTGACGCGCTTATTCTTAGCCCGCGACAGGGTTATGTTGGTGCCAAAAGAGAGCTGTGATGTTGCCTTGTGGTCAAGTTTTAGCTGAGCAGTATACCGACCAAACTCGTTGTTCAGTTGAACGCCTTCCTCTTTCCGGTAATTGCCGCTGAGGTAAAACTGGGTCTTTTCGTTGCCGCCCTGCGCCGAAAGCTGATACTGCTGATAGATGGCCGTCCGGGTAGTGGCATCCACCCAGTCGGTATTGATTCCGTCCGTTACGCCTTTTATCAGGCCCTGTTTGTCAGGGTCCTGCCCGGCGTTGGTAACGGCTTCGCGCTGCAACTCAAGCAGTTCCGTTGCATTGAGCAGGTCTGGCCGGCGCACCATATCGATCATGCCACGCTGCACATCAGCCGAGAACGTCGTTTTCTGATTGGACCGTCCCTTCTTGGTTGTGATCAGCACCACCCCATTAGCCGCCCGCGAGCCGTAGATCGCCTTCGCCGATGCGTCTTTCAGGACGTCGATGCTCTCGATATCATTGGGGTTGAACATGGCCAGTGCATTGTCCTGCTGACCACCAAACTCCCGGTTCGTGAGGGCACCATCTTCTACCGGAACCCCGTCGACCACAAACAGCGGGCGGTTGGAGGCTGAGATGGAGGTGCTGCCCCGCACCCGTACATTGATGCCCCCACCCGGCGTACCCGACGACTGGGTTACCTGCACCCCGGCGGCCTGTCCCTGCAGGGCCTGATCGAAACTCGTTACGGGAATATTCTTGAACTTCTCGGGCGAGACCGATGCAATGGACCCCGTAATGTCTTTACGCTGGGTAGTGTTGTAGCCCGTTACAACGACCTGGCTCAGTTCATTGACGGCCTCGACCATCTGCACGTTGATGACGGTGCGATTACCAATGGCTACCTCCTGCGTCACAATCCCGATGGACGTCAGCAGTAACGTAGCAGACCCATTGGGAACCGTGAGGCTGTAGTTTCCATTGGCATCGGTGCTGACGCCATTGGTTGTGCCTTTGACCAGCACGTTGACACCGGGCAGCGGCTGACCGTCGCCCGCCGATGTCACCCGCCCCGAAATACGCAGTCCCTGCGCGATCAGCGGACCCGACAGCAGCATGAATAAGATTCCCAGAATGACCGTACTGTAGTAGTTCCTCATAGATTGGGTAAAATAATGCAGCGCTTGTTCATAAAATCATGCCTGACGGGTGGGCAATGTGTTGCCGGAAACGTTAGCACTAAGCAACAGGATTGGGCAGCCGTCAGGCAGCCTTACTACTAACGATGATGCGACTATTATTCTGTTTTTTGATCGGAAAATATTCAGAAATATACATAAAAACCACCTAGTATAGACCAAAGCATAGCCCAAAAAAGTTGTATTTCTGTTTTCGCGTCGTAAATCAGGTAACTCCTGACTTCCTATCCATTGCCGTAGTAGCCAGTCCATACACGCTTTAGTCACTTGTTTCACTTACGCCATGCGCCGTGCTTCTGTTCTCCGTCAAGCAGTTTTTTTATTTACGACACTAACGTTGACGAGTGGAGCTATTCCCCATCTAACGCCCTCACCGGGCCTGACGGTGCATGTTTTCCTGAGCACCGAATGCCCAATCAGTCAGCAATACGTTCGGCAGCTAACCGATTTGCACCGGCGCTACAAGCCACTGGGCATTCGCTTTGTGGCGTGGTTCCCCCTCCGTACCGATTCTCCCCGCGCTATTCGTCAGTTTCAAAAAGAGTACAGTCTTTCGTTTACCGGAAAACTTGATCCTGATGCGCGGCTGGCGCGTCAGTTGCGGGTGCGCGTTACGCCCGAGGTGGTCCTGATGCAGGCCGATGGTCAAACAGCGTATCAGGGAGCTATCGACGACTGGTACGTGGCGCTCGGCAAACGCCGGCCCGAAGCCAGGCTGCACTACCTCCGCGATGCCCTGGATGCCGTTCTTGCCGGAAACGCCGTAGCCATTGTGAAGACAGAGGCCGTGGGGTGTCTGGTGGAATGAGTGCCTGCGATGGTGAAAGAGTGGCTGACGCGTCAGGCAGCATACCGGATGGCTTTCACTCTTTCACTCTTTCACTCTTTACGTAATAAAATACCAGATTCATCAT
>DATHAW010000293.1:0-8007 GCA_035296465.1 Spirosoma sp. | reverse complement strand
GCGGCCAGCCACCAGGCCATTGTGCTACCCATCGACATACCCATAGTAGCCAGGCGCTGGCTATCGACATCAGGTCTGGTCTGAAGGTAATCCAGCGCACGAAGGTTATCATAGACCATCATACCCCACAAGACCTGACCATGCCACAGCATAGTTTTGAACGTATCTTCCTCCTTTCGCTCCTGCCGCTGGCCAAAGCACCAGTTGTCAATACACAACCCGGCATACCCCGCACGGCCCAGTGCCAGGGCGTAGGGCGGAAACTGCATCTCTTCTCTGCCCTGAAGATATTCCTCTTTGCCAACCCCATACTGCCCGAAATGGGAATGATTGAATAAGATGACGGGAAGCGATCCAGTCTGATTCAGGGGCTTGGTAAAGTAGGCCGGCACTCGCTCCAGTCCATTGACATCCAGCAGAAGTGTTTCGATCCAAAGCTCATCGATCTGCCGCGTAGACACGACTTCTACGGTTAGTGGCCGGTTACGGGGAGGCAGTTTTCCCAATAATTGGTACAACTTGCTACGTTGCTTTTCTTTATTTGAGCCCAAGACTCCCGCCCGAAGGTTTCTTTCCATTACTACATAAGCATGTACTACAATAGGACGTTTAAATGAACGATTTTTATTGTCTTACGCTCATTATAGGTTAGCGGTTAGCAATTTTAGGTCAAAATTGCTAACCGCTAACCTATAATAAAACGGTTTATTTTCATAGCCAGCATCTTCCAATCGCCTTCTAGGCCGACGTTAGGAAGGATCGAACTGCTTTTCTGTCTCAGCGACCAATAACGACGGCCAAAAACAGCATAAGGCTTACAAGTACTCGAATACGAGAGAAGATACTACTTAAAAGCAGGCTCTTGATTGAGATGAAAATTAGGCGAAAAGTTTATTTTTGGGCTGTCAGACTGGCCTGCCATTGCAGCGCGAAGGCCCGGGCAGCCATAACAGGTTCCCGACCCATGCGAAAGAGCGTCTTCCAATCGTCATTTTTACCCTCATAAACCGGATTGACGAAAACCATCTTCGAACCACGCTTACTTAGCCGGGCCGTAAAGTCAACCGAGCCGGTCAGGTCGATGAAGTGGGACAACTGCTGATTGAGAACCGCTTTCAGGTCAGCACGAGCCTTATACTCGCTTTCTAACTCATGGCGCATGTCGACCAGTTGTTGATTCTTCCCTTCACTCCTCCTTGATACCGTCACCCGAACGGCTGGGTTCATATTCTGGGCTAAATAAGTGAGGTACTGCTGCTTGAAGCTGTTTGGATCATTCGCGTGCAGGGATAGTAAGCGTTTCAGGTCGTTTCCCGCCAGCGCAGACGTTGAGGGAGTGGCGGCTGTTCGGCCATTGGGTGAAGCCTGAGCTTCTTTTAGTTGTTCTTTGGCCATCAGTGCCAGGAGCGCGACGGACATGTCGCCGTATAGCTCCTGGATAGTGACCATCCGGTGGTCGCCTGTTAACGGCACCTGGTGGGCTGGCTGCTCGGGCTCCGAAGTGGGCATCTGCTCAGTCATCTCGGCTTTCAGGGCGTCAAGATAGGTTTGCTTGAACGCCGGGGATTCAGCGTAGCTCCGTACGAGATTACCCAGCGCTCTAACCGCTGCAACCTGGGCACTAATGGGCATACGCTGGGCAAGTGCACGGGTTTGGGAGGAAGCGTACAGGCTGACGGATTGCTGACTGATGCTTTGCAGTACCTGTTGTTTCAGTTGCTCTTGGGTCAGGCCCAGATCAGTCAGCACATCGGCCGGGCGGGCAGCTATCCAGCAGCCAATTGCACACGCCCCAAGGGTGAAGAGTAGTCGTTTTGTGGGTTTCATGAGTTTGTTGCAGTAAAACCAAGCGTGGTAAGGATGAGCCGATTAGCCACCCTGACAAGCCTAAAGGATACCTGGTTAGAATTTTGCTGTCAGGCCAAGTTTAAGGGCCGATACACCATAGCCCACTTCGCCAAAAGCGCCCAGCTTCTCCGAGAAGTAATACCGCCCGCCAACGTGGATGCCAAAAAACAGGCCACTGTTGTAAGGGCTTACGTAGTCGTTATAATTATACCCTGTGTTATCGCGGTAGCTGGCACTACGGAATCCCAGCGAAGCTCCGGCATAGGGGTCAAACTTATTGTTGTCCAAGTTCAATAGTTCGCCAAGGTGGTAAGAACCACGAGCTCCTGCGTAAATGAACGTGTAGTTCCACTTATAGCCACCGGACTTGTAACCATAGCGCGAATAATCGGCAAAGCCCCCCACGCTGATCTGGTCAGTAATTCCTTTCTCGAACGAGATGCCGATGGGAAGTCCTCCCGCTCCGTAAGCTGATAGTCCTATTCCAGCGTTAAGCAGGTTGTTTGATTTTTGGTAAGACTGCGCGAAGGCAGGAGCGAAGCTTGCCGCTAAGAAAAGCGCGATGACAAGAGCGAAGACTTTTTTCATGAGCATTTGATGTTTAGTGGTTTTTAAGAGGTTTATGTCGTATTGACAGGTCAAAGTTGAATCATTTGACCTCACTGGTTCAACCGTCGGGGTCATGAACTGCCTATTTAAGTAGGTGAAGTGTTAGAAACAGCGTGTCAAACAGTGGTCCGGTAAGCGTGCAGGCGTTACGTTTCTGCAGCCGACCTTACTCGAATAATGCAATCAACTAACTACAAAACGGCTTACTAAACAGCTACGTTTGGCATACCAGCAAGTCAATTAACGGTTTACGCCCATACGCTACACAACAGACGTGTGTAGCGTATGGGCGTATGAGCAACCTAAACGAACTATCAGTTCGATGACTTCAGGTGCATACCCTGCGAGTCGGATGGGCCGTCGCGCAGCACCAATTGCTTTTGTCCCTGATTGGTCACCAGATTGTAGTAAAAGGTCTGGGATTTTAACTCGGTTGATTTGGCATCGCGTTTGAAGTTCTTGCTGGGGTAGCACGAATAGAAGCCCCGGTAGTTACCGCTGGTTTGTGTGATTGTAAACGATTGCTCGGCTTCGTTGAACTTCACTTTTCCTTTGAAATACGTAAAGGATTCTGTGCGGCAGCTGTAGCTGCTAACCGAGTTAATGATATACTGCTCAACTTCGCCGTTGGATTTGAAATCAAGGACAAATGCCTGCTCGTAGGGTTTGCCCTGATAACTTCCGTCGTATCCCCAGAAGTTACTTAGCGAGAAACTCCCCCACATCCACCTTCCGGAAACTTCGGCGGGGACTTTACTCTGAATGGCGGGATCAATTTTGTCTGAAGGGGTTGTGCAGGCAACAGACAGCACGAATAAAAGGAGTAGTGTAAATGAATTTGATTTCATGATTCACTGGTAGTTGTTGTTAAAAAAGGAAGGAATAAAAAGTTGCAAGAGTGGACGTAATAGGTTTCATATCCTGACGGGTTGTCAGCACAACGAGAGCCAGCAAAAACCACATAACAGCACTATAGGCCGATGAAAGATAGAAACCACATAGATTTGACGAATCCAGACATCGTTGATAATTTCATCAGCGTGTTTACGATTAAGGGGGTGCTACTTCATGATTTTTCATCGTTGATGCTGTTGTTTACTGCCCAGGCAGGTTTGTCGTCTGCAGCTTTGTGCATCGACAATTCAAAAAAAATGGGCCGCATTCCGATAGCCAACGGATTGTGGTTTGACTCGTAACAGGAAGTGGCTGAATCCGCAATAATTGAGACTGAGTCGTAGTCTCAATTCATCCTTAAATACGGATACGCTATGTTGTTCTACCGGATATGGAGGAGAATAAAATGATGACTTAAACCTGAAAAAGCTCAGTCAGGAATGGTTGGTAGAAATCTAGGTCGATTGATATAGGCAAAAAGGAAACCTGCATCCGTTGGGTGCAGTGTTACTGACCCGCAAAAAAAGGGCTGAGGTTGAGGTCAGGCCGTTTTTTTGCTAATTAAATTCTCAGTTTATGTATCGGACGGCCAATGTTAAAGGCAATATAAGGCATTAATATTTTTTCAGAATCTTGATTAATTTGCGGCTAATCAGGTCATAGCCTTTGTCGGATGGATGCAATCCATCGTAGGTCTTATTGATGGCGCCCGCTGGATATGGATACTCATCGGTTTCGGGCTGAAAAGGTACCCCCACAAACTTTGGGTATTTATAGTTGGTATACTGACCGCTTTGCGGGTCTTTCAGACGTTTGAAGTGGACTAACTTCTTGTGCGATAAACCTGACGTATGGTAGAGGTCAATGACAGGGAGGTGTTCAAAACGGCCAATGGAATCAATAGCATTGGCAAACGCTTCGAGAAATTGGCCGTTTTTATCTTTATACGATCCATAGGCATTGTTTTTAGGATTTTGGATATACACAAAGTCTACCCGTTGCATGGGCGTAATCAAAATGATCGGAGCTTGTGGGTTAAGGCCACGAAGTTTGTCAATGATCAACCGAAACGATCCGTATACGGTCGTATTACCGGTATTGGACTGATAATCGGTTAAACGGCCGAGTGGTCGGCCAGCCCACCAGTCATTGGTCCCCAGAAAGACTGAGTACACATCCGCTTTAACTAACCCCAGTGTGTCAATTGATCGGGCAATGCGGCCTGCCGTCCAGCCATTGTGGCCCTGGTTGATGTAGTGAATATGCGGAAGTCGCTCGACAACCCTCGTCATATAGCCTTTGGTTATCCGATTTCCGGTTTCATCGGGATGTTCATTCAAATAAGTGATCGAGTCACCGATAGCGACCCAGATAAGCTCTTTGTGCTTAAAGGAACTGGATAGGCCAACCAGGGCAATCAACAGCAATAGCCGCTTTAAAATAATGTTTTTCATTTGGTAGTTAGGAATCGTTTTTAGGATACCTCAAAATTGACAATGGCTCTGGCAAAAGAAGCAGTACCCGTCATTTACTACGTTCTCCGGTTTTAATAAAGGAGGTTACTGATTTGTATACTGATGATAAATTGAAGCAACATACGTACTGATTAAAAATTGTTTTGCTTTCCCTTCCTTGTGCGCCAGGGAGCCTACTTTTTCCTCGATACACATAGTTTCGGTAGATTTTACGCTCCCACATCGGTAAGGATATCAAAAAGGGGCTTTTACGTAGAGAAGACCTCCATTGGCGGAGTTACCTGGCAGCCAACCCCCTTACCTAACATCGCGTACTATGTTGACCGGAAAAACGAATACCTCACCCGACACTACTGCACCAGATGGCGCCAGTCTTGTCAATAGCTCAAATGCGGGTAACTTCAGGGTGGGCGAGCAAACTAATTATCGGTGGGTGATTGTAGGTCTGCTGTTTTTTGCCACGACCATAAATTACCTCGACCGGCAGGTTATCAGCCTGCTAAAGCCAATTCTTGAAAAAGAGTTTAACTGGACCGAGTCTGATTATGGCAACATCGTGACGGTGTTCACTTTTTTCTATGGTGCCAGTACCCTGCTGGCCGGTTACCTGATCGACCGTGTTGGCACCAAGCTGGGTTACATAGGCGCTATCCTGGTCTGGAGTCTGGCTGCTATGGGCCACGCCTTAGCTGGTGGAACCTTCGGGTTTATGGTTGCCCGGGCGTTTCTGGGTATTGGCGAAGCGGGCAACTTCCCGGCTTCGATCAAGACGGTGGCCGAATGGTTTCCCCAAAAACAACGTGCTCTGGCTGTGGGCATTTTCAACTCGGGTGCCAATATTGGGGCGGTGGCAGCACCCGCCATTGTTCCCTGGATTGCTCTGGTAGCCGGTTGGCAGATGGCCTTCATCATAACGGGTGCGCTGGGGTTTATCTGGATTGTGGCTTGGTGGTATTACTACGAAATTCCTTCCCGTCATAAGAAAGTTAGCCCTGCTGAACTGGCTTATATTACCGCAGAGCCGGTACAGCCGACGGTTACCGGCGATGCAGCTGCAACCGATCCGCTCAATGGTGGCATCACCGGTCGCTATTCAATTTTTGGTAACAGAGCAATATGGGGTTTTATGGGGGGTAAACTCCTGACCGATCCCATCTGGTGGTTTTTCCTGTTCTGGCTACCTTCCTACCTGGCGAGTATCTATCACCTTGACATGAAAAAACTGGGCGCTCCGCTTATTATCATCTACTTGGCCGCCACCATAGGCAGCGTTGGGGGTGGGTGGCTATCGTCCAAACTCATCCAGATGGGCTGGAATCCAACACGGGCGCGGCAATATGCAATGGCGCTGTTTGCCATTTGTGTTACACCCGTTATGCTCATCAACCAGATGGGTAGCATGTGGCCGGTGATTGCCATTCTGTCTCTGGCCGTTGCGGCTCACCAGGCCTGGTCGGCAAATATTTTCACCGTGGCTGCCGACCAGTTTCCTAAGCAGGTACTAAGCCGGGTGGTCGGGTTTGGTACGATGGCCGGAACCCTGGGTGGTGCTGTATTCCCGCTGATCGTTGGTCGGATTCTGGATCATTACAAAGCCCTTGGGCAACTGTCAGAAGGATACTACGTCATTTTCTACATAGCCGGTTTAGCTTATCTGGTGGCATGGGGGCTGTTATACATTTTCGTTTTCCGACGGAGAAATACGCTTAACTAAGTCACTTATGAGGAACAACATTCTTCACGAGTGACTTAACCAGCTTGCCCTCGGCCTGTCGCAAAGTATAGCAAAGGCGCTCTAGACAGCGATTTCTCAGACGGTTTCTATTCTGAGTACTACCCACCGTATTACCCAAATAAAAAAGTTTGAAACATGAGAATGCAACAGACCATGCGCTGGTTCGGGCCGAATGACCCGGTATCATTAATGGATATTCGGCAGGCGGGTTGCACAGGCGTCGTTACGGCGCTGCACCAGATTCCGGTTGGCAATGTCTGGACGGTAGAGGACATTGAGCAGCGCAGGCAACTGGTTGAAGCCCAAAACAGTCGCTACTCGCCCCTGCACTGGGCCGTTGTTGAAAGCTTACCTGTACACGAAGCCATTAAGAAAGGATTGGGTAGCCGTGACACTTACATCGAAAACTATAAGCAGTCGATCCGGAATCTGGCAACTTGTGGCATCAAAACGGTTTGCTACAATTTTATGCCGGTACTGGACTGGTCGCGCACGAACCTGAACTACGAAATGCCCGATGGGTCGCGGGCGTTACGGTTTGTCTGGGAAGACTTCGCCATGTTCGACCTGTGCATTCTTAAACGGCCGGGAGCCGAAGCCGATTATGAACCGGATGTTGCCCAATCTGCCCGGGAGCTATTCTCAGCCCTGTCGCCGGAGCGCATTCTGGAGTTGTCGTCTATCGTATTGCTTGGTCTGCCGGGTTCCGAAGAGAGTTTTACGCTGGAAACATTTCAGGAACTCTTAAACGAATACGCCCAGATTGGTGATGCCGAGTTACGCGCCAATCTCTACCACTTCATTAGAGAAGTGGCACCAGTGGCTCAGGAATCGGGCGTGAATCTGTGCATTCACCCCGACGACCCGCCAAGACCCTTATTAGGGCTGCCCCGCGTCGTCAGCACCGAAGCCAATCTGGCTCAGCTCATGGCTGCCTGCAACGTAACGGCCAACGGCATTACGTTCTGCACCGGTTCGCTGGGCGTCCGCCCCGATAATGATCTGCCCGGCATGGTTCGGCGGTTTGGCAACCGAATTCACTTTATTCACTTGCGCACAACCAAGAGGGAAGAGGACCCCCGCAATTTTCATGAGGCCGATCATTTAGCGGGCGATGTTGATATGTATGCCGTGGTAAAAGCTATCGTGCAGGAACAGCAGCGACGCGCTCAGGCAGGTGTCGGTGAGCCATCTATTCCGATGCGCCCCGATCACGGACATCAGATGCTTGATGACCTGAATAAAAAAACGTACCCTGGCTACTCCGCCATTGGCCGGTTGCGCGGACTGGCAGAAATTCGTGGATTAGAAATGGGAATTGTACGTAGTCTGGCAGAACAGGAAGCGGCTATGTCAGCAGTAAACGTCCAGCTCGATGAATCTTAAAAAAATAATTGCGTTCGTCGTCTGCCTGAGTCTGGTAATGAGCGGTTTTGCCCAGCCACC
>DATHAW010000292.1:0-5533 GCA_035296465.1 Spirosoma sp. | reverse complement strand
TCGCTACCCTACCACATTGGCAACGGCGTGTTCGTCGGTCTGGCCGGAGACCAGCTTGGGCAGTCCCAGCGACGTTATGCCGAAGTAGCCGCAGAGCCCGGCCAGGGCCAGCCAGACAAGGCCAAGGTAACGTTTGATGGTGTTCATGCTGTTTCGGGATTAATGAATAATAAGTTTATCCGGAATGCGTGTTGGCCTATCGGCTAACGGGCTGTTAGTCGGTGACCTGGGGACGATTTTTGATGTAAAACAGTCCGATTATCAAACTTACCCCAGCTACGATGATGGGATACCACAGCCCTTCGAGGTAGGGAGCCGTGTAGGGCGCAGCCGCCCCGGCTTTGGCAGCCGCACTATTTGCCTGGTTGGCTCCCGTCGCTAAGTACGTCGCCACGGCGGGCAGCAGACCGCCGAACACGCCGTTGCCAATGTGGTAGGGTAGCGACATCGACGTGTAGCGAATCCGGGTGGGAAACATCTCGACTAAGAAAGCCGCAATCGGCCCGTAGACCAGCGTTACGAAGATAACCTGGATAAACACAAGCCAGATGAGCGCCCACCGGTCCTGATCGTTGATACGGATGGTCCTTTTAACGTCCGCCCCGGTGAAATCCGCCGTCACACCGGGTGCCGTTTTGCGCTTTGCTACCTCGGTCAGCGTGGTGCCGTCGGTGTATTCGCGCCGGATCGTCCGGGTGCTGATCGACCCGCCCGCTACTGCCGGGTCCGCCGTGCCGGTTGAGTCGATGGTGGTTTTGGCAGTTAGCTCCTGCTTGTTGAGGAGGTTCGTCGTCTGGTACATCCGCTCGTAAATAGGCCGGTAGGACACGATGGCAATGAGCATTCCGAACAGCATAATCCCTTTGCGGCCAATTCGGTCCGACAGCCAGCCGAACAGCACGAAAAACGGCGTTCCCATTAGCAGGGCCACGGTCATCAGCTCGTCGGATTGTATGGCGTCTACGTTACAGACTGTTTTGATGAAGTTCATGGCGTAGAACTGCCCCGTGTACCACACCACGCCCTGCCCCATAGTTGCGCCGAACAGCGCCAGCAGCACGAACTTGAAGTTGTAGCGGTTGCCAAAACTTTCCTTGAGCGGGTTGGCCGAGGTTTTACCTTCGGCTTTGGCTTTGGCAAACAGGGGCGACTCGCTCATGTTCTGGCGGATGAGGTAAGAGATGAGCACCATAAATACCGACACCAGAAACGGTACGCGCCAGCCCCACGCGTCGAACGCTTCGGCCGAGAGTGACTTACGGGTAAGGAGAATCACCAGCAGCGACACGAACAGCCCCACCGTTGCCGTCGTCTGAATCCACGACGTCCAGAACCCGCGCTGGCCAGCGGGGGCATGTTCGGCCACGTAGGTAGCGGCCCCGCCGTATTCGCCACCGAGGGCCAGCCCCTGCAACAGCCGGAGAATCAGGACCAGGGTGGGGGCCAGAAACCCAATTGTCTCGTAGCTCGGGATCAGGCCAATGGCGAAGGTGGCCCCCCCCATCAGCAGCAGTGTGACCATAAACGTGTATTTACGGCCGATGATGTCGCCAAGCCGACCAAAAAACAACGCGCCGAAAGGCCGCACCACAAACCCGGCTGCGAATGTGGCCAAAGTCGACAAAAAAGCGGCCGTAGCATTGCCTTCGGGGAAAAACTTCGTGGCCAGCACCGTCGCCAGTGAGCCGAAGATGTAAAAGTCGTACCACTCGATGAGCGTACCGACGGATGAAGCTCCGATCACGCTGATCAGACCGCGGGTGCTGGTGGCTGGTTTAGGGGATGCTGTCGTCATGCGTTCATGGGATTATAAAGTTGCAGGGAAGGGTCAGGAAGGAGAGCAGAGAGCTGGCGTTATTTACTTACACAACTGGCGTAATCCGGTCAGCACGGGCACAAAAAAGGCTTTGTCCGATGCGCTGGTGCCGCGCGATTCGTTGTGTGTCTGAAGGATAAACGGCGGCTCGTCGGCCCGGGTCGTTCGGATCGTGGTGGCCACGCTGATGATGATGGTGGTTCCGTCGTAGGTCGCGTCGAACAGGTACGGCCCGTTATATTGCACGTTCTCGCCCATATTAACCTGATTCTGGCCTTTCGTAGCCCGCACCCGGGCCGCGTCGGAGTTCTCCTCGATCACCTGATAGCCGTTACTCTTCAGCAGCTGAACACACTGCGTCACGAACCGAGGTTTCGCCACGCTACAGGCAATGGTCATGGGGCGGGGCCTTGTATTGATGCAGCCTGCCAGCAGCACGGCTGGCAGCAGCACACATAGGAATGGCGCTTTCATGGTCAGAAAAAGATAAAGAACTGAGTGATGATTTCAGACTGGCGGTCAACGATTCGCATACCCCCCAGCCCTTCGCGGCCAGGTGTTTCGTTGGTGGCGGCCGAGTAGATGGGTCGGGGCCGGTAATGTACCGTAATTTTGGCGTTATGCCCGGCCAGCAGCCAGTTCATGCCGCCTTCGAGCAGGTTGTGGGGCTGGTTGAGCCGTTCAAAATTGGCTCTGGTGTAGGATACGTACGGTTGAAACTGGCCAAACCGACGCGTCCAGGCTTTGGGAAACATATAGCCCGCCTGAATGTGAAATACGCGCCCCGTGCCCCAGGTAGGGTAAGCATTTCCGGGACCGTTGAAGGACTGCGGCTGCAGGCCGGGCTGCGTGGCCGCAGTAGCTAAGTTCATCGTCCCCGCATTGCGGACGTAATTGGGACCGTAGTCAAACCAGTAATGCACGGCGTAGGCAGTCAGCGCCGACCGCTGCTCGCCCGACCCGAAGGGCAGGTCCAGGAAACTGTCGACGGCGAAGTGGCGCATGGCTGTCACCGTCGTGTCTACGTTGGCCGTCATGAGCGCAATGCGCTGCGCTTCGGGTATGCTGCTGAAGCCCGTAACCGTCGCCGGGTACTGACCCGCGTTGAACTCCGCCGTTTGCTGGGCGTTGAGGCTCACGCTGGCGGGCAGGGTGGGCGTTGCCGTCCGGCGCGACCGGTGCCACATGGCGTCGGGCTGAATCATGAACCCCGCCCCGATGTTGAACACTTTTTTGGTGCCTAAGTACGACCCCACCATAAACGGCAGCGTCTGGCTCTCCTGCTCGAAAAAATCGTACGTCGTGTAGAGTTGATACAGCGGCTTGTTGAACGACCGGGAGTTGTACTGCGAAATGTTGTAGGCGTTGGGCAGCGCGGTTAGTCCGGCGGCCCAGCCCGCCCCGCGCCCCGGCAGCGTGGTCATGGGTGAAGCGCCCGTTCGCTGGGCGAGGGTGTAAGGTGTTGTCCAGCCAGTGGCGGCTTCGGGGATGGTGAAGGGTTTGGTCAGGATGGCCCGGTAACTCAATTTCCCGATTTCGCCTTTGGCATACAGCCCCAGCGTTCGGGCAAACTGATCGTTGGCGTCCAGCAGTGCCCAGCCGTACAGCGGTGAGTCGAAGGTCATGAAGTTGAGCGTGGCCGCACTCGACAGCCGCGACAGCCCCGACCAGGTGAGCAGACCCGCGCCAAACGACAGCGCCCGGCTGGCCTTAAACTCCGTCCAGGCGTCATGCACGAATACCGACTGTCGTTTACCATCCGTAACGCCGTCGGGACCCGTCAGCAGGCCACCCCCTCCCGTGGTGAAGGTCTGGTTGTTGGCACCGATGATCCAGAATACGAGGATGCGTGGGGTCAGCTGACCATGCAACAGGATCCGGCTCCGGCGGATGCCCACGTCCCACGCTTCCGGCACGTTGTTGTTGCCTGCAATGCTGGTGCCGGGATTCTGCTGCTGCCAGCGAAACCAGATTTGGGACCACATCAGCAGCCGGATGAAACTGGTGCTGTCTTTGTTCAGATACAGCCGCAGGCCGTTTTTGTAATTGGAGTTGGCCCAGTAGCCCTGAGCCTGAACGGGTTGCCGACACAGTGTGATACCGATTAGCAGACAACCGAATGTAAACGCACAAATGCGATTGACGGGCATAGCAGCAATTAGCGAATAGTAATACTTGTTTAAATAATAGCACAATTATCACCAATGATAGTATTGCTGTCAAATTGATTGTATCTATAAATAGCCTAGCTGCACGTGAGCGGAAATTAAATCGAAAATGGGCTGTCCGGATTTCAATTGATTTGGACAAATAGATTGGTTACATTGCCCAAACTATTTCGATATACACCTTACCAAACTAACATGAACTATGTTGCTCAGACAACTGGAGTATATAGTAGCCGTGGACCATTACCGGAGTTTTACGCGGGCTGCCGACGTATGTTGCGTGACTCAGCCGACGCTTAGTCAGCAGATTAAAGTGCTGGAGGATCATTTAGCCGTCGAAATCTTCAACCGAAGCCAGATTCCCATAGAGCCAACCCGCCGGGGGCAGCAAATCATAGAACGCGCCCGGCTTGTGATTGCCGAAGCCCGCAGCCTCGAACGCTTTGCCAGGGAATTGGTAAGCCAGGACCTGTAAGTTAGAAGGGTACAAGTGTGTAGGCGCACAAGACCTGACCGACTTACGCACTAACAGGCTAAAATACCTTACGGCGACAGCCGCTCGATAATCCACTGCTCCCCTTCTTTTCGGTACCGAATCCGGTCGTGCAGGCGGCTCGGGCGACCCTGCCAGAACTCCAGCGCGTCGGGCACCACCCGGAAGCCGCCCCAGTGTGGCGGACGTGGTACGGTTTGGCCATCGAACTGGATCTCGAGTTCGCGCTGCCGGTTTTCCAGCACCTCGCGGCTGCCGACAACGCGGCTCTGATTCGACACCCACGCGCCAATCTGACTCGCGCGCGGGCGACTGTTAAAATACGCATCGGACTCCTCGGCGCTTACTTTTTCTACCTGCCCTTCAATGCGGATCTGGCGTTCGAGTTCGGGGTAAAAAAACGTTAGTGCGGCCACCGGCCGCTCGGTGAGTTCGCGGCCTTTACGGCTTTCGTAGTTGGTATAAAACACAAATCCTCCTTCCGATACGTCTTTAATCAGGACAATACGTCCGTCTGGTCGACCGTCGGCGCTAACCGTGCTGACGTGCATGGCGTTTGGCTCGGGAACGCCGGCCTCCACAGCAGCCTCGAACCAGGCCCGGAACTGCTCGACTGGATTGGGCATTACGTCGCTTTTATCCAACCCATTGAGCAGATAATCTTTTCGTAAGTCGCTGATGGCTGATGGCATTGGGGGAGGTCTGGCTACCGGCTTTTGAAAAGCCGAAATTGGGGTAAATTCGCATTTTGTCGTACTTTTGCAAAAGTAATCGGTACGTTCCCAACATGGCAAACGAAGAACAGGAAATTAACCAGCAGCCGGACAATGCATCTCCGCTGACCGACTCGCTGGTCGCTACTACATCTGAAGCGATTGCAAACCCGGCTGAAGGAACAGAACCTACAGCTGCCAATGTCGTCGAATCGCAGTCTGACCCGTCGGGCGAAGACACGGCTACTACGTCCGAACCAGTAGCCGAAACACCCGTTGTGGAGCCAGCCGACGAAGCACAGCTTGTTGCGGCTACTGGTCAGCCCGGGCCGGCAACTACTGC
>DATHAW010000291.1:0-2207 GCA_035296465.1 Spirosoma sp. | reverse complement strand
CCCTATACCCATTTGTCATTCGTTATTCCGCTGTACCTTCGTGGCTGATTATGCTGCCTGATTTATTTTCGTTACGTGCCCTTCATACAAAGCGTGTCTTTGGGTTAGATGTTATGCGGGCCATTGCGATTCTGATCGTCGTCGACTCCCACGCAACCATCGCCCTGAAAGAGTATTACAACGGAGCGTTCTGGCACAATCTTATGCCCGACGGCGTGGAGTTGTTTTTTGTGTTGAGTGGTTTCCTGATCGGTGGTATCCTGATTCGGTCCTATGAAAAGAACGGCGGTTTCAACCGCGACCTGCTGCTCAACTTCTGGACGCGCCGGTGGTTTCGTACGCTGCCTGCTTACTACCTGGTACTAACGGGGCTGATTGTCGTGGCACTGCTACGTGCCTGGCGAAGCGGACTTCATCATACCCTGCCGCCCCGGCAAACGCTGTTGTCTTACTTCTTTTTCCTGCAAAACTTCACCCAAGAGTTGATCGGTTTTTTTCCGGAGACCTGGAGTTTAGCCATCGAAGAGTGGTCCTATATCACATTACCACTGGTGTTATGGCTGCTGCACACGCTGCTATCGAAACGGTGGCCCCGTCAGCGAATCATATTAACCATGATCCTGCTCGTCATTATTGGCTCTAACCTGAATCGGCTCATAATCGGGCTTAGGGAGCCAATGTCGGCTGGCGAACTGGGTTTTCGGGGCATTGTGACAACACGTTTGGACGCCATAAGCTATGGCGTACTGGCCGCTTATGTAAAATATTACTTTCCTGCCTGGTGGAGTAATGACAGGGTACGTCACCGATTGCTGATTCTGGGGCTGCTCCTGACGGGACTGATCGCTTATACGGTATCCATAGTTATGCTGCACGTTTATGCCAATGCGGGGCTGACAGCGGGTTACACCTTTTATAAACGCACTATCTATTTCCTGTTCATTGGGCTAAGTATGACGCTGCTTTTACCCTATATGGATGGCTGGCGAACCGCTTCGGAAGGCTGGGCCAGGTTTGGAATTGACCGCGCCATTACGCACATCAGCCTGATTTCCTATTCCATGTACCTGCTCAATCTGACGCCCATCATGATGACCGTCATTGAGGTTATTCCCACTACGTCGCTTACGGTTGGCTGGCTGAAAGTAGGCCTGTTCTGGACACTGGTGCTGGTGCTGTCGACACTGCTGTTCAAATATTTCGAGAAGCCCGTTACCGACCTCCGTAACCGGCTATCGACCAGGGAACCTTCTCAATTGGTAAGTGAAAAGGCGAGTTAGCATAGAACTATGGGGTTTGCTGATTAGAGTAAGTTCAGCTGGAGTGGTCGCTGACAATAACCCAGCGTTTTTTGATTTTGCGCCAGAGCAGCGTGAAATGACCACCAGCGTCGCCAATCTTGGGCCGGGTCAGGTGCCACCGCCCGATGACGTAGGCGACGTCTGGAGCAGGAAAATCCAGTTGAAGGATGTCGAACTTAAGGGTACCCATGGACGCCCGGTCGGGATACCTTTTTTTATAACTGGCCAACGTAGGGTTGTAGCCATACGTAATGCCGGTTTTTCCCACAAAGGTCAGTGAGTCGGAGGCCCAGTAGCCGTTCATAAATTTTTCAACACGCCCGGCATTCCAGTCGTCGGTTTGACGTTTGAGCACGAGTAAAATGGCCCGCCGATCGGCCGACGCGCTGGTAGAATTCGGTTGGCTCTGGCCCGATAGCGCGAACCCCAACAGGAAGGCAAGCAGGACGAGTGGCTTCATCGATAGTGATTTTTTGGTAAAACTACGGCAATAGTGGTAGGTTTGTAAACAGACTTGTTTGTTTATGAAAGCCATTATATGCTCCCGGTTCGGCCCACCCGACCAACTCGTTATGACCGATGTGCCTGGTCCCAAAGTGGATAGGGGGCAGGTCGTTATCCGGGTTGAGGCTTGTGGCGTCAATTTTCCTGACACTCTTATCATTGAAGGAAAATACCAGTTTAAGCCCCCCTTTCCCTTCTCGCCGGGTGGCGAAGTTGCCGGTACTATCATTGAAGTTGGGGCAGGAGTGGGTCACCTGAACGTTGGAGACCGCGTATTTTCGATGACTGGCCATGGCGGGTTTGCTGAAGAGGTGGTGGCGAGTGCGGCTACTACACTGCCCATGCCTCCGGGTATGGACTATGAAACGGCCGCATCGACGATGTATACCTACGGAACCTCCT
>DATHAW010000290.1:0-2770 GCA_035296465.1 Spirosoma sp. | reverse complement strand
CAGCGTTGGTAACCGCTCGAAACTCTGCCGACCGATGTTAGTCGAAACGCCTGTGCGCTCTGAATCAATAATACTGCCCCGCGACGAAGTGACAACTACCTCGTTCAGTTGCTTACCTTCGTCCAGTAGCTGGAAGTTGGCAGACACAGGCGTATTCAGTTCAGCAGACTGAACTTCCCGCTTTCGCTCCTGAAAGCCAACATACGATACGGTGAGCTCGTAGGGACCACCAATCCGAACGGCCGGAAACGTGTATCGTCCTGTTGCATTTGTAGTTGTTCCGTAACGCGTTCCCGACGGCGTATGAATAGCCACGACTGTAGCACCGGGCAACACACTACCCTTATCATCCGTAACAACCCCATTGATGGACGAGGTCGTTACGCCTTGCGCCATTGTCGCGCCCGCCATGAGCACAACCAACAGCAAACTACCGAACAGCATAAAAGCTGTTCTGAATCGCAGTAATTTTTCAGACATAGAAGTGTATAATTTGGTTTTCATGTGCAAGACGTTCATGCGGTTAGGCAAAAGCTCTTTTCGGCCGCAAAGATGAAACTTTTTTTTATGGTGGCAACGTAACCAATCTTCAAAAAGTACTACCATAGCTTCATATTTGGCCATACTTCTTAGAATAAATCAATTTGAAACCCAATGCGTTCTATTCTCTATGTTAATTTTTTATTAACACCGCAAACGCGGTTTATTAGGATGCCGACCGTGGCCGAACCATTCATGGACGTCGTGCGTAATTCTGCTTATAGACGATGCCAACCAGGAATGTTTAGGCCTTAGTTTTGTCTCCTTATGACACCAACTGAAACGAATGCGGTTAAACTGACGCAATACAGCCACGGAGCGGGTTGCGGCTGCAAGATTTCGCCGAAGATCTTAGACAAAATTCTGCACACCAACTCAACCTCCTCGCAGCCCCGCTACGAAAACCTCCTGGTTGGCAACGACTCGCGCGACGATGCAGCCGTGCTTGATCTCGGCAACGGTGACGCTATAATCAGTACCACCGATTTTTTTATGCCGATTGTTGATGATCCGTTCGACTTCGGGCGCATCGCTTCGGCTAATGCCATCAGCGACGTCTACGCTATGGGGGGCGACCCCATCATGGCAATTGCTATACTGGGCTGGCCAATTGATAAACTCTCCCCCGAAGTAGCTGCGCAGGTTCTCGAAGGTTCTCGCGCTGTCTGCCTCGAAGCTGGGATTCCGCTCGCCGGGGGTCACAGCATCGACTCGCCCGAACCCATCTTCGGGTTGGCGATAACGGGTAAGGTTCGGCTGGCCCACCTGAAACAAAACAACACGGCCACTGAAGGCTGCTGCCTGTATCTGACCAAACCGCTGGGCGTTGGTATTCTGACCACAGCGCAGAAAAAGGGCATCCTAAAACCGGAACATGCTCACATTGCCCCTGCCCAAATGGCTCAACTGAACAAGTTTGGGGCTGTGCTGGGCAAGCTGCCTTACGTTAAGGCCTTAACCGACGTAACGGGATTCGGACTGCTTGGGCACCTTACCGAAATGGCGGAAGGATCGGGTCTAAGCGCCGTGATTCACTTTGATGACGTTCCCAAACTTCCAATGGTTGAGGAGTACCTGGCTCAGAAGAGTTTTCCGGGCGGCACAGTGCGCAACTGGGACAGCTACGGCCATAAAGTTGGTGAATTAACCGAAACCCAGCGTTACGTCCTAGCCGATCCGCAAACGTCCGGTGGCCTGCTTATCGCAGTTGAATCACGTAGCGCGACTGAGTTTAAGCGTATGGCACAGGAAAACGGTTTCGACCTGCATGCATTTGGTGAGTTAGTGGAGCAACGCGAAAAAGTGGTTTACGTAAATTAATGAGTGAAAGGGCGAAAGCGTGAATGAGCGCTACGTGATGCGTCAACCACGCTTTCGCCCTTTCACGCTTTCGCCCTTTGATTGCATGAAATTATTTTTTCGCCAAATCGGCGATACAGGTCCGGCCATCGTGATTTTGCACGGCGTTTTTGGGTCGTCGGACAACTGGCTGACTACTAGTAAAACCATTGCTGCCCGTGGGTATCGCGTGTTCGCCCTTGATCAGCGCAACCATGGGCAGTCGCCCCGCGCCGACGACCAGGCTTACACGAGCATGGCAGCCGACCTGCGCGAGTTCATACTGGACCAGCAATTAAACAAACCCATTTTGATTGGGCACTCAATGGGTGGCAAAACGGTCATGCAGTATGCTATCGACTACGGGGGCACATTCGATAAACTCGTTATTGTCGACATAGCGCCCCGGTTTTACCCCATTCATCACGCCGACATTATTCGCGGGCTTAAGGCCATTGACCTCCGGGGCATAACAAGCCGCAATGAAGCCGATGCCGTCCTGAGCCGTTATGAACCGTCGCCCACTGTCCGGCAGTTCCTGCTCAAAAATTTGTATCGGGCCTCATCAGCCTCTGATGAGCAGGGCGGTTTCGATTGGCGGATTAACCTGCCTGTTATCGAGCGTGAGTTGCATGGTATTGGCGACGAACTGACAAACCCACGCATCGTCACTGAACCAACGTTGTTTATTCGGGGCAGCGAGTCGCCCTACATTACCGACGAAGACATCCCGACGATCAACCGCATATTTTCAAACGCCCAGGTCGAAACCATTGAGGGTGCAGGCCACTGGGTACAGGCCGAAAAGCCGGTGGAGTTTGTGGACGTACTTATGAAATTTATTGCCTAAATGCCAACTCTATACCTTATTCCTACCCCCGTTGCTGATGAT
>DATHAW010000289.1:0-7303 GCA_035296465.1 Spirosoma sp. | reverse complement strand
AGGCTGAAGTTGCTCGAAATGCGGCTCAAAAGACTACCTCAAAAGCGTTACTATCTTTATAAAATGAGAAAGACTAAAACGAGCGTCAATAATGGGTAAAGGGAAGAAAAACCTGTTCATTCTTCGCTCACTTCTTCCCGGCTCCTTCGTTGCCGCAGGAAAGTCTAATGAGATCTCTTTACCGCTGTTTATGGCTTGGTCAGTATGATATACTTGCAATACATATAACAAAAGTATAATATAGCGGTTTGTGCTATCTAGTGACAGGCCGTTATGATGGACACGATTGACTACCTGCCCCCCGAAAACATCTACACCGTCGACCCGACCCGGCGGACTGATATTCCCTTTTGGGAGACGACCGTACGGGCTGGCTTTCCTTCGCCGGCTGAGAATTACAGCCGTGAGCGGTTGAACCTGCAGGATCTGTGCGTGCAGCATCCTGACTGCACCCACTTTGTCAAGGCCGTCGGCGAGTCAATGACGGGGGACTACATCTTTCCCGGCTCCATTCTGGTGGTCGATACCACCATTCCCATCGATACGGGCCGGGTGATTGTAGCCTGGGTCAATGGGGGATGGTGCGTCAAACGCTTTGTGCGCAAAGAGGCCATGATCGTGCTCGAATCGAGCAATGAAGCCTACCTGCCCATCTACCTGCATGAAGACCGCGATCAGCTTATCGTCCTGGGCGTAGTCACCTTTATCGTATCCAAACCCCCTAAGTATGCTCGCCCACGTTGATGGTAAAAACTTCTACGCCAGCTGCCATTGTATCTTCCAGCCCGAACTGGAAGGCAAACCCCTGCTAGTCTTATCCAACCGGGATGGCAATGTGGTGGCCCGCAGCGATGCGGCCAAAGCCTTAGGCATTAAAATGGCCCAACCGTTCTTAGAAACCACAGCGCTTCGCGAACAGCACGACATCGCAGTGTTCTCCTCCAACTACGAGCTCTACGGGGACATATCCTCCCGGTTGATGAGCATCCTGACCCAGTTTGCCCCCGATGTGGAGGTCTACTCAATTGATGAAGCCTTTCTCCAACTCGAAGATTACACGGGTCCGTATCCCACCTATTCCGGGTTGGGAGGGGCCATTCGGCAGACGGTCAGGCAGTGGCTGCGGCTTCCGGTGGGCGTGGGCATTGCCCCCACCAAGACGCTGGCTAAAGTAGCCAACAAGCTGGCCAAAGGGCGGCTCGATGGGGTTTGCGTACTGGATACGGCCCAGGCTATTTCGGAAGCCCTCGAAGCCTTTCCCATTGAGGACCTTTGGGGTGTTGGGGGCCGGTCGGCGGGCAAACTCAAGCAACACGGCATTAAAACGGCGGCACACCTGCGCGATGTACCCGATGACTGGATTCGCCAGCTCATGACGGTCAATGGTGTGCGGCTGGTGCATGAATTACGGGGCTTTCCCTGCAAGCTGCTGGAAGTAAATCCGCCCGCCAAAAAGTCGATTTGTTGTGCGCCTTCATTTGGCAAGCTAGTGCCCGATCTGGACACCATCACCGATGCCTTGACCACGCACTTATCGAGAGCCGGTGAAAAGCTCAGAAAGCAGCACTCCCTCTGTGGTGCCATCACGGTCTCACTACATACGAATAGGTTTCGCAGAACGCCCATTAATGGGCTACCCGCTAAGCAATACAACAACAGCATCACCGTCTCGCTGCCTCATCCCACCAGCGCTACACCGGACCTGTTAAAATACGCCGTATCAGCCCTGCAGGCAATCTTTGCCTGTGGGTATGCCTATCAGAAGGTAGGCGTCATCTTAACCGATTTGGTATCGGCCGATTACCGACAAAAAGGCGTCTTTGTGGAGGGGCCGAACGAAAAACTGCTCACCTTATTGGGGGTAGTGGATCAGCTGAACCGGCGCTATGGGCAGGACAAATTGCGGCTGGCCAGCCAGCGCTACAATCCTGACTGGCCCATGAAGCCCCAGTACCTATCGAAGCGCTACACCACGCGGTGGGAAGAGATACTAACCGTATCCTGATCGAGCCTATTGGTGAGCCAGCGCCAGCCCGCACTCCCGCCCGTTGTACCAGCGAATGCCGGGCCCAAAACCGGTTGAGGAAGGGGATAAAAAGGGGTTAAACCAGCCTGGATGGGGATTAAATCGGCCCTTATTCTGTTTATAGTATGAGGAGTAAACAAGCCCGGATAGCCTGCATGGAATCAACCTACATCGCCAGTAAATTAGCGGCCGTATCGGCCAGTGTTACGACGAGCCGTTCCCCACGACGCAAGGCCAATGGCTCGGCTACGGCAGCGTTGCTGATTCAGATTGCCAGTGAACTCCTGATTGCTTCGCCAACGATGCGTCAGCGGGCCCACATCACCCTGACCGATCTGGCCGCTGCCGATAAGGTGCGTAAAAGTTTGCTCAAGGTTCCCCCCAAAGGTTGAGCAGCACCCGTTTACATACGGCTCCACCGGATGCAAACAAAGAAGCCCGGATGCACATTCGGGCTTCTTTCCGCTTCGGCTCCTGTCAGGGCTTCTTTTTATGACTGGGCCGAGCGTCGGGGGCAAAGAATGACGCTACATACATTCCATATCGATCCGTATTAACTTTCAGTAATTCATCACAACGAGCTTATCTTTTGTTTAAGCTTTACTGGGGAGTAATCCGAAGGACCGTATCCGGGGCATTGGTCAGCACGTATAAGGCACCATCGGGGCCCATCTTCAAATCGCGTATTCGGCCGTAGCCTTTCAGTAAGAGCTCCTGTTCTCTAACCTGATCGCCATCAATCACTAATCTCCGGATTTCTTCATACTTGAGCGCACCCACCAGCAGGTTATTCTTCCACCGGGCAAAGCGCGGGCCCGTGACAAATTCAATAGGACATACGGCAATAGAAGGAGTCCAATACGTAATGGGTTGCTCCATCCCTTCTTTACGGGTCAGGTCGGTGATTTTGCTGCCGTTGTAATCGATACCGTACGTAATAACCGGCCAGCCATAATTGGCTCCCTTCTTGAGGATATTTAATTCGTCTCCCCCTTGGGGCCCATGCTCACTGGCATAAATCACACCCGTTTGGGGATGTTGGGCCAGACCCTCTACATTTCGGTTGCCCCAACTATAGATGGCTTGTAAGTCATCCGCTTTTCCAAAGAGAGGATTATCGGTTGGAATAGAGCCGTCGCTGTTGATTCGATAAATCTTACCCGAAGGTTTTGACAACACTTGTGAATCGGGCGCACGATTCATATCGCCAATGGTAAAATAGAGGTACCCCTGTTTATCAAATAGAAACCGGCAGCCCCAGCGCGTGCCCCCACTGACTTGCAGCGAGTCAGCCACCTGAAATAAGGTTTGCTCCTCCATCCATTGATGATTATGGACTTTACCCCGAACAATCTTAGTCATTCCAGGCCTGTTTTTATCCAGGCTGTTGGTTGAATTATGACTGAAAGCCAGGTAAACCCAGCCATTTTTTGAGTAAGCCGGGTCCAGCGCCAAATCCATCATCCCCCCCACATTCTCAAAGGCATACGTTTGAGGAAGTCCGGTAATGGGCTGGCCATCCAGCTTGCCGTCCACCATCCAGTAGAGATGGCCAAACTTGCCCGTGATTAAAGCCCGTTTGGCATCGACAAACTCAATCCCCCAGGGTGTTTTTACCCCTTCCGTGATAAGTTTTTCAATCTTGAGCGGATAGAGCTTTGTCTTTATAGCGAGTGGTAACTCAAGCTTACGAACGATCTCGGGAGAGGTTTGGGCCTTGAGAATGAAATCAGTAACATCCTCGATCTGCCTGGCTGAAAGTATGCCTTCCCACTTCATCATTTCTGTTTGGGGAACACCGTTTTGGATTGTTTTTAGAATTGACTTTCGGTCACTACCGTGTTTCCAATCCTTTTTTATCAGACTTGGCGCTAAACTGCCCTGTAACTGGGCCCCATGACAACCCGCGCAATAGTTTTTATAGACCCTCTCACCGGTTTGAGCGAAGGAATCAGCCGGCAAGGCCAAGACAACAGGAACGCTTAGCAGTAGTAGCCGACAAACAAAGGCGGCCATTGATCCATTATTCATTACCAGACTGGTTTTACTTTTCATGTCGATTCGGTTCGCTAAGCTATTGTCCGTCGTGCAATGGTACAAATGAATGCTGAACCTCTATTGACTGTAGGAAGCACAGACCGTAGCGTGTGGTTCCATCGGTGAAAAATTGGACGGATTGATTGGCTTAAAGTCCTGGCAACCGTACTACCTCGAACACGCGCCATTGGGATTTGGTCGCGTGATCCTGCACAAACCCAAAATACGCAACCCGCTTTTCTTAGGAAATACGATCCAGCCACTACGTTCGTATAAAGGACTCGCTAGATACGATGGCTACAAAACCAACATTCACTGATTAGCAAGACGGGGCAAGGATAAAGCGGAGCGTTTATCCTTTAGGATAAAACCTCTGTTAGCGATTTACCTAAACCTAGTCGGTCCATGAAAAACAACTCCCGTCAGGATACTCGCCGCAAATTTCTCCTCAAGGCCGCCACGGCCGCCATGGCGGCTCCGCTCTTACTCAACGCATCAGCCCAGGCTGCTGGCCGTAGCGCCAAACTCAGACATGCCTGCATCGGCGTAGGCGGCATGGGATGTGGAGACCTCAACCAGTTTTTGAAACATCCGCAGGTAGACATTGTGGCGCTCTGCGACGTAGACGAAATGAACCTCAGACGGGCAGCCGAGCTAGTACCTAGCGCCCGGACCTATACTGACTGGCGTGAAATGCTTCGCCAGGAAGCCAAGGCCCTAGATTCGCTCAATATAACCGTGCCCGATCACAATCACTTTCCCATTGCTTATCAGGCTATTCGGCTTAAAAAGCATGTGTACTGTCAAAAACCCATGTGTCATGATGTGGCCGAAGTGCGGGAGCTGACCAAAGCGGCCCTGAAAGCCGGCGTAACCACGCAATTAGGTACGCAGGTAGCTTCTTCCTTTGGCGACAGAACCGCCGTACAATGGATCAGGCAGGGTGTTATCGGTAAAGTAAAGCGGGCTTATTTATGTTCGAACCGACCTGGTGCGGTGGCAAAGTATCGGCTGGTGGGACCTCGCCCGGCCCAAGGTCAGGAGGTTCCCCCGCATTTGCACTGGGATCAGTGGCTTGGCACAGCGCCGGTCCGACCCTATGCACCCGACATCTATCATCCCTCCATCTGGCGCACCTGGCAGGACTTCGGTACGGGCTGGTCGGGGGATATTGGCTGCCATATTTTTGACGCCGTCTGGAAAGGCCTGGGCATGAAAGCGCCGCTTTCGGTACAGGCCGACGTACAAAAATCATGGGAAGACTCTCCTGAACGCCGGGCCGATACCTGGCCACAGGGCAACCATATCAGCTGGGTATTTCCGGGCAACGAACTCACCGAGTCAGATACTTTACCGGTCGAGTGGTTCGACGGGGAATTTTATCCGCCCCAGGCAATCAGGGATTTAGTTACCGAAGGAGAATACCCGGCCGAATCGGCCATGCTGATCGGCACTGAAGGGGCGTTGCTGATACCCCATCAAAAAATGCCCGTAATTATCCCAACGGGTAAGGTGAAAGCGTATGCTAACCCGGTGTTAGAAGAGCGCAACCATTACCATCATTTTGTGGATGCCTGCCTGGGGGGTGAAAAAACAGACTCTCATTTTGCTCAGTCGGGTCCGATGACCGAGGCCGTTTTGTTGGGCACCGTGGCGATACGCGTACCGGGCCAATTGTTGATGTGGGATTCGGCCCAGATGAGGTTTCCTAACTATCCGGCGGCTGATAAGTATCTGCGTCGAACGTACCGTAAGGGGTGGGAAGTGAAGGGAGTACCGGGCTTTCTTACCCGAACGTAAGGGAGCTTCCGGGTAGATAAATTAGGCGCTTTAGTTGAGTTAAAGCGGTCAGCTTTGACCCTTCTTTACGCTACATTGGTCGTCAAACCGGTAAACTCCGGCCATTTGCCTTACACGAGCGCTCTTCCAATTTAATTCGTATACACTAAGGCTTATTGACCAGATTTATCGGCTCATACCACCGGTTGAGTTAATCTTCAGCCGTCGCCCCGGTAAAACGCCAATCGACTTTGAACGGATAATCCTTGTAAGGTAAGCCCTAAAAGGCTAGTAGGATATAGTCATAACTCCTTTTTTCTCATCATCCATGAAGCCCAACCGACGAGGATTCATCAAGACCCAACTATGGGGAGTGTACGTCGTCAAATGAAAGTGGACAGATGTGGGTGAAAAGGGAAGAGAGGCTTTTAGCCACTTTGTACGCGCTGAAAAATATGGTTTTTCCGTCGTTTAAGCATCGACAATTGCTTGGTTTTTCGCCGTTCTGCTAAGATCTGCTCTTGGCGGCCCCAATATGCATCTGCCGGTGTTACATTGTCTAGTGATTCGTGGTAGCGTTGGTTGTTATAATAATCCACCCACTCCACCAGCCGAGTGCTTAGTTCATCCGGACTGTAGTAGTGTTCTAATAACAGGACGTTTTTCATTGATCGGTGATAGCGTTCAATCTTACCCTGAGTCATGGGGTGAAACGGAGCGCTTCGAACATGATCAATACCTTCCCCTTTCAAATACTCCTTCAGATACCGTGATACATAGGCTGAGCCATTATCAGAAAGTAGAAGAGGCCGTTGACCAGTCTCTAATCCACTAGTTTGTAGAGCAGTTTGTATCGTTCGTTCGACATCTATTGCCTGCATACCCGGACATAACTCCCAAGCCAGAATGTAGCGGGAGTAGTCATCGAGCACCGTCGATAGATAGTACCAACCCCATTGTTTGATTTTGAAATAAGTAAAATCTGTCTGCCAGAGCTGATTAGGCGCGGTGGTTGGATTATAGAACTTATCCGCTGCTTCCATCAGCCGATAAGCGGGTGTGGTAATCAAGCCTTGGCGCTTGAGGATACGATAAACACTTGACTCTGAGACAAACCATCCCTCATTATCAACAATATGGCAGGCCAGTTCTCGGCAGGATAGATCCGGTCGTTCCAAGGCTAACTCAATGATGCGGCTTTTTTCAGCAGGTGGCAGTTGGTTCCAACCACTACTACGTCGATACGGTGGATCGGCCAAGCCATCATACCCACTTATTAGGTACCGTTTGTACCATTGGTAAAACGTCGAGCGATGAATGCCTAACTCCTGCAAGGTTGCCTTTACACTGACTGAGGATTGCTCGACCAACGTAATGACTTCCATTTTTTCCGATTGGGTCATACGATGGTAGCGGTTAGTCGTCGGCCTTGAGGCTTTTTTTTAATAGCCTATTTTCCAG
>DATHAW010000288.1:0-2447 GCA_035296465.1 Spirosoma sp. | reverse complement strand
ATGATGACATCGACAGAATGACTGCCTGTGTATCGAGTCAGGTGGGGTGTTCGCTGACGTGCAAATTCTGCGCTACCGGCTACATGGACCGCAAACGCAACCTCGACGCAGCTGAAATATACGATCAGGTCGTAGCTATCGACCGGCAGGCTAAGGAGAACTACGACGCACCACTGACCAACATTGTATACATGGGCATGGGTGAACCCCTGCTGAACTATAAAAATGTCCTGGAGTCGGTCGACCGGATCACCTCGGCCGACGGTCTGGGCATGTCGCCGAAACGCATTACGGTATCGACGGCGGGCATTGCTAAAATGATCCGGCAACTTGGAGACGATGAAGTGAAGTTTAACCTTGCCCTCTCGCTCCACGCGGCCAACGACACCAAGCGCAATCAGATTATGCCCATCAACGAAAGCAATACGCTGGCGGCATTGGGTGACGCACTAACCTATTTTTACCGGAAAACGGGCACACGCGTTACGTTCGAATACATTCTTTTTTACAACTTCAACGATACCCTACAGGATGCACAGGAATTGTGGAAGTTTACGAAGCGTGTACCGGCAAAGGTTAATATTATTGAATACAACCCCATTGCCGAAGCCAACTTCACCAACACTGATGCGCAAACGCTCGACCGATTTGCGGATTTCATGGACAGTAAAGGCGTAACGATAAACGTTCGCCGGAGCCGGGGAAAAGACATCGACGCAGCCTGTGGGCAGTTGGCAGGTAAAAAGTAGACCCGCACTTTAGTACGTCTTTTAACCAAATTGTTAAGGCCCCGTCGACGCGCATGATCTTGTGCGTATACGGGGCCTTAACAATTTGGTAATACGGCTCTGGGTTGTTTACCTTACTTTTGTCTGAATTATCGGCTTACGGATCTGCCGTTTGCCCAACTCCAGAATACGCCCATTCCATGTTTGGATTAGAAACGGATGTTTTTATTCTTCTCTTTATCAGTCTCTTTGCTGCCTGTGCTTTCGAGTTTGTTAATGGTTTTCACGACACGGCCAATGCAGTAGCCACCGTTATTTACACCAATTCCCTCAAACCGACTATCGCCGTTGTCTGGTCGGGCATCTGTAATTTTGCGGGTGTTCTGCTGGGTGGCATTGGCGTGGCGATGGGTATTGTGAACCTTCTGCCAGTCGAGTTATTAGTCGATCAGAACGTGTACCATAGTATCGCCATGGTGCTGGCCCTGCTCATCAGTGCTATCATCTGGAACCTCGGCACGTGGTATTTTGGCTTACCGAGTTCAAGTTCGCACACACTCATTGGCTCCATTCTGGGCGTGGGGCTGGCATTTGCTACGCTCCCCGAAAACAAAGAAGGGGCGGCTGTAAATTGGGAGAAAGCCGCCGAAACCGGCTACGCCCTCCTACTCTCGCCGTTGCTGGGGTTCAGTCTGGTAATAATAATCATGTTTTTTACTCGCCGGTTAGTATCCCTTGAAACCAAAGATCAGCTATTTAAGGCCCCCAAGAAAAATGTGCCCCCGCCAACCTGGATACGGGCCATCCTAATTACCACCTGCTCGATGGTGAGTTTTTTTCATGGCAGCAATGATGGCCAAAAAGGGGTCGGGCTAGTGATGTTGATTCTGATCGGCATCGTGCCGTTTCAGTTCGCCGTGAAGCCTGATTTGGACCCCCGGCTTCTACAACCCAATATCGCGGGTATCGAACAAACCATTGCCGTGCTGGATTCCAATCAGCTATCGACCACCAATCGCGCCCGGCTATTACGCACCCGCAACGAATTAGCCGAGTTGAAAGAATTAGTCGTTGACCCGACCCTCAGCAATAAAATCTTAAAGACCAATCGTTTGGGCGTTCGTAGCGACCTGTTGCTCATTAACAGCAACATGAAAAAGATTGCCGAAGACGAAGGAGCTAACCTAAGCGCGATTCAGTTGGCAATGCTCAATACGCACCTTGGAGAGGAAACCGGTCTTCGCCGATTTACCGATTATGCGCCCCTATGGGTAGTTTTGATGATTGCCCTCTCGCTCGGTCTGGGCACCATGATTGGCTGGCGACGAATTGTCGTGACTGTAGGGGAGAAAATCGGGAAGCAGCACTTAACCTATGCGCAGGGGGCATCGGCCGAGTTGACGGCTGCCATTATGATCGGGATGGCGTCGTGGCTGAAGCTGCCCGTTAGCACCACGCATGTTCTCTCCTCGGGCATTGCGGGTAGCATGGTGGCCAACAAGGGAATCAAAAACCTACAGGCCGGAACGGTACGTAACATTGCGCTGGCCTGGGTTCTGACGCTGCCTATTTCGGTACTGCTTTCTTTTACGCTGTATATCTTCTTTCGCTGGCTGCTATAATCCTGTGTTTGAGCCAGGTAGGATCTGCCTATTAGAAAGACGCAGACACCTGCTTGCTCAAACACAGGATTACTTATCGGAAGTAAAACTTCGACGG
>DATHAW010000287.1:0-11088 GCA_035296465.1 Spirosoma sp. | reverse complement strand
ACGATCACGATGCCGGAGTTCATGCGCCGGATGAAGGATATGTCGGCCTTGTCGGGCGAGCAATCGTTCTACGGTAACCTGCCGAACAGTTATAACGTAGTGGTAAATGCGAACCACCCCTTGATTGGTAAAATTCTGGCCGAAACGGATGCCGACACGCAGAAGACACTAGTAAAACAAACCTATGACCTTGCGCTGCTGGCGCAGAACATGCTAACTGGCGCAGATCTGACGGCGTTTGTCCACCGGACGGTTGCAGCGTTATAAGTGTGTTTCATTACGTAGTTATAAACAAAAGCCGGACTAAAGTCCGGCTTTTGTTTATATTAGTTAGTCTCACGTTAAAGATTTTAAGGCCACAGTTAGCGGAGGTTAGGCTATATGTCGATCAGTTTGATAAGTAGGTATCTTTTGCTTACCTGTTGCCTGGCTTTGGCGAAGCCCGCGTAAACCATACTTTTCGTTTAGCAGCTAATTGGCTGATTACGAAAACTACCACGACACCAACGACAATTATTGCCACTAAGGGGAGTAAGACCGTTAGAATGGAAAAGACAAACGAGGCAATGTTTTCGCCTGTAGCTACCACTGGGTTCCCCAGCCCGCCCGTTGTGGCCGTTGAACCAAGACGTAGCAGGCTGGTGCCCGCCTGCACAATGCCGGCCGAGCCGCCCCCCAGCATCAGTCCCATTCCCCACTGTAGAACTGGCGAGTCAATATTGAGAAACGACGTACTAAGCAACGTACCGGCAGCAATTGATATGGGTGTTGCCAGGGTATCCAGCGCATTGTCGAGCCAGGGGATATAGTAGGCGCCGAGTTCGAAAATGGTTGCAGCCGACAGCCCAATTAATGCAGGCCATTGGCTGAGCCATTCAAACCCGTCCATAACACCAATAATCCCTAATTTGGTGGCAACGCTGGCGATGAGTAGGGGCACAAAGACCCGAAAGCCGCAACAGGCCGCTAACCCGACGCCAATACAGGCGCTTGTAATCCAATCTAAAGACATAAAAATAAGTAGTAGTGATGAGTGGTAGGTGAGCAAGTGGCCTACCAGCCTATAAAACGATCATCCGAAAAACTGCGGGTTGAAATTCATCAGAAATGCTTCGTCAGTTGCCCGCGTCATAGCTGTATATAACCACCGCACGAACTCGTTGTTCACCTGGCCGTCGGGCAGAAACCCCTGGTCAATGAATACGGCGTTCCATTGTCCACCCTGCGCTTTGTGGCAGGTCAGCGCATACGCAAACTTCACCTGTAAGGCATTCAGATAGGGGTCGCGCCGGATAGCTTCCGACCGTTCCTTCTTGCTTTTGATGTAAAAGTAGTCTTTAGCTACACTTTCATACAGGGCTTTGTACTGTTCTGAGGACAGCGACGGCACGGGTGTATGGAGGGTGTCGAGCATGATTTTGGCGTCGAAGTCGGCCTGCTCCTCATAGTCGATCAGACGTAGCGTGACCGTCGCGAAACGAAACCCGTGAATTTCTTCTTTGTGGCGAATTTTGAGCACCTCCGCAAACTCACCGTTGGCCAGAAACCCCGCCGGTGAATCTTCCTCCAGCACCGTGTAGTTGTTACGGGCAATCATCAGCATGTCGCCTGCGTCGAGTTCCTCCTCGCACTGGTCAATCATGCGCCGGATAAACTGATTGTACTGCACAGCCGTTTTATTGGAGCGGCATAAAATCACTGTATTCTCCCGCCCATACTTGTTGTAGGCGTACTGAATGCCATCTTCCAACTTGGTCATCGGCATTTTGAACACGTCCCGAAACGATTTTACATTCAACCGGATATCCGGGGGTGTCTCGGTGGTAGATGGGCTGTTGTCGTTCAGCAGCGCATCGAACCCAACGGCTTTTGGCGTGGCCGGTTCCAAGCCATCGAGCAGCATTCTGAGGCCGGTAGCATTGTAAAGAATGCCGGATTCTTCATCCTGTCGCATGACTTCGGTAAGCTCCTGTTCAACAACGGTCATGTCGAACGAGCTGGCCAGAAAACTCCGGTCAAGGGCAGGGCTCAGCTCGCGGCCCACGGGTGGCAACTGCGCCGTATCGCCCACCAGGAGTAATTTGTTGCCACTGTTCTCGAAAACATAATCAATCAGGTCGGTAAGCAGGCCCTTGCCGCCGAAGTCGGCTTCGTCGGATATCATTGATGCCTCGTCGACGATAAAGAGCGTGTCTTCGTGGTAGTTTTTCTGTCGTTCAAAGGCCAGCGTTCCCGAACCGGGGTCGGACACCTGCCGGTATATTTTACGGTGGATGGTCTGGGCGGGTTTTTTGGCGTAGTTAGACATAACTTTGGCCGCCCGACCGGTGGGAGCCAGTAACACGGATTTATAACCAAAGCGGGGCAAGACCTTAATAAGCGTACCAACCAGGGTGGTCTTTCCTGTACCGGCGTAACCGCGAAGCAGGAAGCAGTCTCTATAGCGTTCTATTTCTTCAGGGGCGATGAAAGCACCAATCTGCTCGAAGAACTGCACCTGACCGGGTGTAGGCTTGTAGGGGAAACGTTTGGCCAGCAACTCAGCAGCCGTTTGTGTTTCGTTCATGGGTCTAATTTACGAAAAATCACGCAAAGCAGAAAGAGCAATCTGTAAAGGAAATGGCTTGTGGAATAACAAATAATTCACTTACTTTTTGGCTTTTTATACTTTTTTATTTTCCCTATTTCGTCTTTTTCAGTACATTCACCGGCTATTTAACCCTTCGCAATCATGAAAATAAGTCAAATACTTCAGGGAAAAGCCATTAACGCGCTATACACGGTCACCTCCAGTGAAACCGTACTGGACGCACTCAAACTCATGGCCGAGAAAAACATTGGTGCCGTACTAGTGGTCGATAACGGTCAGCTGACGGGCATTTTCTCGGAGCGCGATTATGCCCGCAAGGTTATTCTGAAAGACCGCAGTTCCGGCGATACACGCATCAGCGACGTAATGACATCCGTTGTCATCACCATCGAGCCACAGCAGAGCATAGAGGAGTGTATGTTTATCATGTCGGATAATCACATTCGTCACCTGCCCGTCATGGACAACGGTGTACTGATGGGTATCATTTCCATCAGCGACGTAGTGACGGCCATCATCCGGGATCAGAAAACCCGTATCGACTCGCTCGAAAGCTACATATCCGGCAGTCCGTATTGACCCGCTGTTGCTTACCTTTGCGTCCCTAAACAGCTCGTGTACGGTGACGCAGGTAGTAAATACGCCCGAGGTTGATTTGCCCCGCCAAGAGGTGCTTAAGTTATACGGAAATCGGCTGCGGCTGCGCGTTTGCGGTCTGTATTGTGAAGACGACCGCCTGCTGATGGTGCGCCATCGGGGCATCGGTCCGACCGATACGTTCTGGTGCCCGCCGGGTGGCGGGGCGCAGTTTGGCGAATCGGCACCCGATGCCCTGATACGGGAGTTTGCCGAAGAAACCGGTCTGGCCGTTGAAATCGGCGACCTGCTGTTCGTAAATGAATTTATGCAGTCCCCGCTTCACGCCCTGGAGTTGTTCTTTAGGGTTCATGGCCGGGGTGGAACACTCCGGCAGGGTGTCGATCCCGAAATGGGTATCAACGAGCAGATTATTCAGGAGGTCAGGCTGATGAGTTTTGCGGAAATCAAAGCCTACCCGCCCGAAGAAGTTCACGCCCTGTTCCGACCCTGCAACTCACTGGACGACGTATTCCGGCTGCGGGGCTATCTGCAGCCCTGAGGCCGGTTACTGGTTTTGACTATCCCGATGCGCCAAACGGTCGTACGTTCTGTACGTTTTACAGACTTTCACTGATTTCTAACGGCTACTATCCCTAACCCTGTGTCAACCGTTGTAACTCTTACGCCCACCGTAAAAATTCGTTCCAGCGCGTACGATCCGGCCCAGGTGGCTGCGTCAGTACTGTGCATTGACGTTGGACGCGGCCGGCTGCGGTTTCTGGTGCAGGACGAGCGCCGGCAGGGATGCTATCTGGAAGACTATATGTTTCCGTCACTACTGACCGAGCATGCTCTTACGGATGTGCTTCCAGACGTTTTTCGCAATCACCCCGTGTTTTCGGCGGGTCCCTGGCAGGAAATCAGGGTTGGCGTTAACTCGGCTTCGTTTACGTTGGTTCCCAGGCCCTTGTTTCGCAGGGAGTACGCCGGTAGTTATCTGGCCCTGATGCGCGGCAGCCCGCTGCCCGCCCACGAGTTTGCTCACGCCTACGCCCATGAAGCCGAAGGATTCCTGTCGGTCTTTAATCTGGAGCATCCGCTGGCTGATTACTTTGCGGGTGTTTTCCCCCTCCAGTCGCTCACGTTTGTTCATCAGACGGGTGCACTGATCCAGGCCACAGCCGACCTGGATCGCCATACGCTCACGGCGCACAACGTCTGGCTGTATTTCGACGACGAGTTTGTTACGGTTATTTACCGCGAATCGCACCAACTGCGCTACTGCAACCGGTTTGGCTACCGGAATGTGCAGGACCTGTGCTACTACGTTCTGTACGTACTGGATGAGCATAAACTGTCGCCTGAAACAGCCAACGTTATTCTGTACGGCGAGATTACCCCGTTTGCCGAGTCCTATTCGTCGCTAAGCCGGTTTCTACCAAATCTGTCATTTGGCCATACGCCCCCTGGCCTGAGTTTAGTGCGCGAGTTCGACGATGTACCCGAACACCGCTACCTGAGCCTGTTCGGACTTTCTTTAATTAGCGAATGAGCGAACCAACCCAGTGGGGTACTTGGAATAGCCTCCGGAGGTTCGCTTTTTTAATTAGTTGCTCATCACTAATTACCTTATGAAGCGGACAGCTCTTTTCCCTGGTTCATTCGATCCGTTTACCAAAGGCCACGAGGATATTGTTCTGCGTGGCCTGAAACTGTTCGATGAATTAGTGATCGGTATCGGGCGCAATGCCCGTAAAGAACGCTACTTTCCTCTGGAGCAAATGATGCGGCTTATCGAAGAAGCGTTTAGGGATTATCCGGCCGTCCGGGTCATTAGCTACGACGACTTGACGGCCAACGTAGCCCGCAACGAAGGCGCTACGTTCCTCCTGCGCGGATTACGCAACACCACCGATTTTGAATACGAAAACGGGATTTCGCAGGTGAACCGCTATGTGTACGAACAGGTAGAAACGGTGTTTCTGATTACGTCTCCCCAACTGGCGCCCATCAGTTCGAGTATCATTCGCGATCTGCACCGCTACGGCCAGCACGTCGATGAGTTTCTGCCCTATAAATTATGAAAAATAGCCGTAGGACGTAGTACGCCAGCGTAAGTGGGTGACATAACCGACAGCCGTAAACTACTTATTAGTTACGAACACCCTCCCCAAGCGTATCAATCACGTAGCGGACTGAACTAAACGAGTTAGTGAGGGCGAGTTGAATTTCCTGACGGTTTAGCCAGGCTAACTTCTCAATATCTTCGTCTTCCTGGGGGGCCATGCGGCTATCGTCGAGCACGTCCATCCGGTACCATTTGGTGCGTTTGAGAATGGGGCTGCCATTGAGGGAGTAGGTGTGCCAGGTGGTGCAGATGCGCTCGCCAACCGACACGCGCACGCCGGTTTCCTCGGCTATTTCGCGGGCAGCCGCCTTCCGCGACGATTCGCCATCGTCCAGTTTGCCTTTGGGCAGATCCCACACACCCCGCCGAAATATGAGCAGTTGTCTGTCGCCCTTAGTAACCACGCCCCCGGCCGCTTTGATGATTTTGAACGGTTTTTTGATGGCTGTTTCGCAATCGGCTTTTACGAGGCAACCCAGCGTTACGGATAGCAGCCGGGTGGCGTCGGCTTTCTGAAAGAGAGTCAGGAGTTTTTCGACGGTTGCCGGCGTGGCATTCAGCACCAGCAGATGACCGTGCAGCGCGTCGGCTTTCAGTATGTCCAGCCGGGCATCCACGATCTGATCGTAGTCACTGTAGGCTTTGCGATCCGATGGAGCGGATAATGATGAGCTAATCGGCTGGGAAGCGACCTTGAGGCTTATGAGTCGGATCGGGCGGTCGTGAATAAAAACAATCATTGGGGCAAGAGCGGTTCAGACTGTAAAAGTAGCAAAACCCCCGGTCTGTCACCAGGTTGAACTGGTTGCAAAGGAATACAGTTTCTTTATTTTTGTACCAGTCCAATTACCTCCCTTTGTGGAAATCCTTCTTATTTTGGTGCTTACGATTCTGAATGGCGTATTCTCCATGTCAGAAATTGCCCTTGTTTCTTCCCGTCGATCAAAGCTGGAGACTGACGCCAGGAATGGCGACCACCAGGCGCAGGTTGCCCTGGACCTGTCCAACTCACCCAACCGTTTCCTGTCGACGGTTCAGATCGGCATTACCCTCATCGGCATCTTGCTGGGTATATTTTCGGGCGATACGCTGACAACCGACGTTCAGCAAATGGTGGCACAGGTTGAGTTTCTGAGGCCCTACGCGCATACGGTGGCGGTGGTGCTGGTGCTACTGTTTCTGACGTATATGTCCCTGGTTTTTGGTGAAGTGGTGCCCAAGCGCATCGGATTGTCCAACCCGGAGGGCATTGCCAAAACAATGGCCGCGCCCATGATTTTTCTGTCCCGCATTACGTCGCCTTTTATTGCTCTGCTTACATTTTCGAGTGATTTGCTCATGAAACTGCTGCGTATCCGACCCAATGAAAACGCCGTAACCGAAGAAGAAATAAAGAGCCTGATTCAGGAGGGGACAACGGGCGGGGCCATTGAGGAAATTGAGCAGGAGATCGTTCAGAACGTGTTTCAGCTGGGCGACCGCAAAATTACGTCGCTCATGACCAACCGGCAGGAGATTGTGTACCTCGATCTGGAGGATGAACCCGCCGAAAACCGGGCTAAAATTCTGGAACACCGGCATTCCGTATTCCCGCTCTGCAAGGGCGGAGTCGACGACGTAGTGGGTCTGATTTATACCAAAGATTTACTGGGCGAAAATCTCGATACCGAACTACGGCGACTCGATGCGATGAAACGCGATGCCCTGTTTGTGCCAGAAAACAACCGGGCCTACCAGGTGCTGGAGCGATTCAGGGAGCGTAAACAATATGTTGGCATGATCGTCGATGAGTACGGGGGCGTACTGGGTATGGTAACGCTCAACGATATTCTGGACGTGCTGGTGGGCGATATTAACGATGATGCCGACTCCGACTACGAGATCCGAGCCCGCGAAGACGGCACGTACCTGATTGACGCCCAACTGCCGTTTGAAGACTTTCTGTCGTATTTTACCATCAACATCTCAGCACAGACCCGGCGCGATCTGACTGGTTTTGATACACTCGGCGGCTTTGCCCTGCACATCCTGAAAGACATTCCCCAGACCGGCGAAACGTTCGTCTGGCAGTCTTATCGCTTCGAGATCATTGATATGGACAAAAGCCGAATCGATAAAATGCTGGTGCACAAATTAGAGGAAGAGTAGACGGTTTTCAAACAGCCGGGCCGCCTGAAGGGTTACGTAATCTACACGAAATCAACGACGACCATGCGCTCTTTCAGCCCCGATACTAACAACCCGGCTGGTGGTGACCCAAACCGCCCCTCCTCAGCTGCGGTGCCGACCGGTATGGAAAACGACCCCAATGCTGATGAAGAAATCATCGACCAGCAGGACGACAACAGGTCGCCGGAGGATGAATACCCAAAACCGGTGAATGCTCCGAGAATTGCACCCGTAAACTTAGCCGACTCGATTGCTTACGCGCTGGACGGCAGCGGTCCCGGTCCTACCAATGACCAGCCCAATGTGACCGGTCACGACGTAATTACCACAGGAACCACCGGGGCTGGGTTAGAAGACGAAGAAGAAAACGAGTAGAGGGCTCCTAATTACAGCGCTACGCCACCTCCTTATACTGCATTCGGTAGAGGTTGGCATAGGTGCCTTCGCGCTGGAGCAGCGCTTCGTGATTACCCTGCTCCACAATCTGCCCCTTATCTACGACAATGATGTTGTGGGCTTTCTGAATGGTCGACAGCCGGTGTGCAATCACAATGGCCGTTCGGCCTTTCATTAACTTGCTAATGGCGTTTTGAATCATTTCCTCGGTCTCAGTGTCGACGGAGGAGGTGGCTTCGTCGAGCACGATGATTTTAGGGTCCTGCACCATCGCCCGCACAAACGAGATCAATTGCCGCTGCCCAACCGAAAGCGTCGAGCCACGCTCCATTACGTTGTAGGCATAGCCTCCGGGCAAGCGTTCGATGAACTCGTGAACACCCACTAATTTGGCAGCTTCGATCATCTTTTCGCGGCTGATGCGTTTGTCGCCAAGGGTAATGTTGTTTTCGATGGTGTCGGAGAACAGAAAGACATCCTGCAGCACCACGCCGATGTTCCGGCGCAGATACCCAAGCTCATACTCGTGAACGTCTACGCCATCGACCTCAATGGTGCCCCGGTTAATGTCGTAAAACCGACTGAGGAGGTTGATGATGGACGATTTACCCGCACCTGTCGCTCCCACAAAGGCCACCGTTTCGCCCTCGCCTACGCTGAACGAAATGTCGCGCAGGACGTAGTCTTCATTATTGTAGGCAAACCAGACATGATCAAACGAAACCTCGCCCCGAATGGTAGCCGGTTCATAGCGACCGTTGTTGGCCGTAAACTCATTGCTGTCCAGTAGTGTCAGAATACGGTCGGTGCTGACAATGCCCATCTGGAGGGTGTTGAAGCGATCGGCCAGCATCCGAATTGGGCGGAAAAACAGGTTGATGAACATAACGAATGCCGTGATGGTGCCGAACGTAACGTCGGAGCTGATGACCTGGCGGGCACCATACCAAACCACCAGACCAACCGCCACCGCCGAAATAATGTCGGCTACGGGGTAGTAAATCGAGTAATACCAGATCGACCGGATGTTAGCCCGGCGGTGCTCATCGTTTATGGCTCGGAATTTCTCTAACTCTATTTTCTCACTGCCAAAAATCTGAACGATGTTCATGCCCGTGATGTGCTCCTGGACAAACGAGTTCAGGTTGGCAACGGCCGTTCGGACTTCGTTAAACGACGTTTTGATTTTCTCCTTAAAAACATACGTACTGAAAAGCATCAG
The DNA here is from genome assembly GCA_035296465.1 of Spirosoma sp. Lineage (GTDB taxonomy): Bacteria > Bacteroidota > Bacteroidia > Cytophagales > Spirosomataceae > Spirosoma. The sequence continues at coordinate 2,004 of DATHAW010000287.1, read as the reverse complement.
CGGAATCGTCGACAGGCTGATAAGGGCCAGTCGCCAGTCAGTATAAAACATGACGGCAACGATAAGTATTAGTTGTAAAATGTCGCCCGCAATGGCGGCCATGCCTTCGCTGAACACGTCCGCCAGCGTTTCAACGTCGGAAATGGAACGCGTAACCAGCCGCCCGATGGGTGTGTTGTCGAAGAATTTTAGCCGGAGCTGAAGTATTTTTCGGTATAACTGCACCCGGATGTCCCGAATCACGTACTGACCCAGCCAACCCGATAAGAACGTGTTGGAAAACTGCACAATTGCCTGCACAACCAGCACCGCAATCAGCAGGATCAACATGAGGGTCAGGCGCTGGTAATCGCCTTCCACAATTACGTTGTCGATGGTGTATCGAATGAGTAGGGGCGTAAGCGGGGCCAGACAAGCCGCCAGCATGATGATGCCAATTAGGCAATAAAACCGCATTTGATACGGCTTCACAAAGGCATAGAGCCGCCGGAGGATAGCTACGTCGAAGATTGTACCGGCTGCCGACCCGACGGTCGGCGACCCAGCGTTTTTTTGTTCTACGTTCACGGAAAATGGCAGTTTGGGCAAGTCCACCGCACCGGAATTGCTCCGGCAAACTGTTTGGACGAATCCATACCGGGCGAGTTTAGGTAAACAACAGCGTTCCGGGGCCTAACGGTTCAGCCAATGGGAAGCGGTAAACAGTAAAAATTGCCTCTGGTCACTTTGTTGGGAAGCACTCCCTTCAAAAGAGATTTATGAAACGGCGGATGTTTACCCGGCTTGTTACCGCATTGCCCATTACGTTAGGCTCTGTTTCTACGCCAAAAGACCGACTCCTTCCCGAGGTAGTAGAGTCAACTGCTACGTCGAATGATGACCGGGCTTATTGGTTGCAGACATTACTAACCATAGCCAACCCCGTTTTGAGTGCACTGGCGCGAAATCGCCTGAAAGCTACCATGCCCATTGAGTCGGCACCGGGCCAACGGGATGGACGCGTGGCTGTGTCACACCTGGAAGCGCTCGGCCGGACAATGGCGGGCCTGGCTCCCTGGCTGGAACTGAAGGCCGACGATGACGTACAGGAAAGCCTGTTGCGGCAGCGGTATCTCGATCTTGCCCGGCAGGCCATTGCCAATGGCGTAGACCCAAAGGCTGCCGATTATATGAACTTCACCAAAAATGGCCAGCCACTGGTCGATGCCGCTTTTCTGGCGCACGGCCTGATTCGCTCGCCAAAACTGTGGCATGCCCTGAGCTCAAACGAGCAGGCTAATGTGGTGAAGGCATTACAGTCGAGCCGGGTAATCAAACCGGGGTATAACAACTGGCTTTTATTCAGTGCTATGGTCGAAGCAGCTTTGCTGAAATACGCCGGATCGGGCGATGAACTCAGGATGGATTATGCTATCCGGCAGCATCAGGCCTGGTACAAAGGCGATGGTACTTACGGCGACGGACCTGATTTTCATTGGGATTACTACAACAGCTACGTTATTCAGCCAATGTTGCTGGATGTAGTCAAAACCCTGACCGATGCCGGAAAAGCCGAAAAGGGTTTGTATGAGACGCTGCTGGCTCGTGCCCAGCGGTATGCGATTGTGCAGGAGCGTCTCATTGCGCCCGATGGTTCGTTTGCGGCTTTTGGCCGGTCGCTGGCCTACCGATGCGGGGCGTTTCAACTGCTGGCCCAGATGGCCTTACAGGGTAATCTGCCGCCAGAACTTCCGCTGGGGCAGGTTCGTTCGGCGCTGACGGCGGTAATCCACCGGACAATGGATGCCAAAGGCACCTTCGACGCAAAGGGCTGGCTTCAGATTGGCTTGTGCGGCCATCAGCCCTCCATTGGTGAAACGTACATCTCAACCGGAAGTTTGTACCTGTGTTCAGTGGCTTTTCTGCCCCTGGGCTTACCGGCCACGGACCCTTACTGGCTGGCTCCGTCGGCTGACTGGACTGCTAAAAAAATCTGGTCGGGACAGGATGTGAAAACCGACCATG
>DATHAW010000286.1:0-3088 GCA_035296465.1 Spirosoma sp. | reverse complement strand
TAACCATTTCAAAATCGTGCAGCACCGGCACGCGAATCGAAATGGGTCCGGTGGATAACGAGGAGAAATTATGCTCATGCCGATCGATACCCAGCGCGATTACTAACTTGCCGGGGCCATTGGCGAGGTTCTTCAGCCCGTCTGCGGTTCCGTGGTCGATGGTGTTGTTGCGGTATCGCTCAAAGCCGGTTTTAAACGCTTCGTTGCGCCGGTGGGCCATTAGTTCAATACCCTGAGTAGGTTCGAGCGCGCGAATCAGGACGGCTTCGCCCACGCCCTCCGGCCCCGTTACAACGTTGATGCAGTTGTAATGGTTATAGATCTGGTAAACGTAGAGCGTTCCGGCCGGGCCGAACATGGCCGCGTTGCGTCTGGTAGCACGCTGGTAGGCGTGGCAGGCCGGATCGCCCGTCAGGTAGCCTTCGGTTTCGACGATGATTCCTGCCGTTGTTCCTTCGGGAGGTCCTGCTGCGTCTGAAGCGCTGGTGCTAAACTGATCTCTACGGGGTTCATGCACCAATTCGCAGCCAAGCAGGCGTTGCGCCAGGGTCAGCGTATCGTGGGATTCGTAAAAATCAGGGGTGAGTTTTTGCATAACAAATCGCAACTAATGGGCCGGAAACCGAGTCTAAAAGAAGAAAACAGGATCGATTCATAAGTTTTACCTCCCCGCAGCCTGACGAACATATGAAACTCAGCGTCTATTGTAGCGTCCTGCTGAGTGTCTGCTTTATAGCGGCCTGCAGTCCAACAAAAATCACCCTGCCATCTGAATTTACCAATCAAAACGGTACGTTAACGGTGGTGTCCTGTTCACGCGGTTGCGAGCAGTATGTCATTCGGGCCGACGGGCCGGAAAATGCTACACTGTATGTTACGAACATGCCAGATTCGTTGAGCGTGCGTATGGTTCAATCATCGTATAATGGCAGCGAACTTCCCGTGGTTTTCAGTGGTACAAGGTCCGATGAATTAGAGCAAATCAGCAAAGCTGATGCGAATGATGTTCCCCAACCAGCTTATAAGGCTTATAGACTGAAACTGACAGCCATTCGTCGCCGATAAAAACAGTGGCTAAATCACGTTCATTGTCTGCTCTTTAATCTTCTCCAGTTCATCCTTCATCTGCACCACAAACCGCTGAATGGCAGCGTCGTTGGCTTTGGAACCGATGGTGTTAATTTCCCGTCCAATTTCCTGCGAAATAAAGTTTAGTTTTTTGCCATTTGCTTCTTCCGTGGCCAGCACCTCCAGAAAATAGCTTAAGTGATTTTTCAATCTGACTTTCTCCTCCGAAATGTCAAACTTCTCCACGTAGTACATCAACTCTTGCTCAAAGCGGTTGTGATCGAAGGTTTCGCTGTCTAGTAGTTCCTTCACTGCGGTACGCATCCGGTCGCGCACGGCCGGAATCCGCCGAACGTCCTGCTCCTCGATGTCGGCCAGCCGGTCGGTAATGATCTGAATATACTCCTGGAATTTGCGCTCCAGCACGGCCCCATCCTGCCGCCTGAACCCATCGCACCGGCGTAGGGCTTCCGCTACGGCCGCCTGAACCGTTTCCCAGTCCGACACGTCGGCCGATGTATCGGCTGATTCGGTGAGGTAGGCATTGGGCTGCTGCAAAGCCAGTTGCAGTACGTCGCTGTCCGAAAATGTCATCAGCATACTGTTGGCCGTTTCTTTCAGATCATTGACGTAAGCCGCTACCAGTGGTCGGTTGATGGTTGTGCCCGGTCGCACGGCATTGGTTCGGGCCAGGTTGAGCGACAACTCCACTTTGCCGCGTTCCAGGTGGTGTGTGAGCAGGGCCCTGAGTTCGATTTCCTTATCAGAAAACTGCCGGGGCATTCGGCAATAAATGTCTAAAAACTTTGAATTCAGCGTTTTAATCTCTGCCGTTACGGCCAGGCCACCGGCTTCAACTGTTGCGTTGCCGAAGCCGGTCATTGATTTTAACATAGGCGTGTGTTAATAATTTTGTGTTTAAGCATTTAGGTTTATTCGCATTTTGAGTTGTGAATCCCCAAACGCAAATACACCTTACCACCCCACTTATTTTGGCCCCTATTGTTTTTTGAGCGCACCGGCGTCCAGTTCCAGCGACTCCTTCCGCTGACGAGCTACGTCGATGGCGGTGTAGATGGCCTGAAGCATGGATGTTTCATCGGCGAGGTTCTTGCCGGCAATGTCGTAGGCCGTTCCGTGATCGGGGGAAGTGCGCACAATAGGCATCCCGGCGGTGAAGTTCACGCCCTCCTCAAAGGCAATGGCTTTAAACGGAATCAATCCCTGGTCGTGATACATGGCCAGCACAGCGTCGAAGTTTCTATAATTCCGCGTGCCAAAGAACCCGTCGGCGGGGTAGGGGCCAAATACTAACAGCCCTTTGTTGCGCAGATCGGTCAGCAGGGGTTTGATAATATCCTGTTCCTCACTACCCAGGAGCCCCTCTTCGCCCGCGTGGGGGTTTAGGCCCAGCACCGCAATTTTAGGTTTTTCTATCCCAAAATCCTGCTTAAGCGACTGCATCATCAGGCTTAGTTTTCGGGCAATGCGTTCGCGGGTAACATACTGACGGACGTTCGCCAGCGGGACATGGCCCGTCACGACACCCACCCGCAGGGTATCGCTGACCATAAACATCAGGTTGTCGGCTACGTTGAATTGCTGCGCCAGGTATTCGGTATGGCCCGGAAACTGAAACTCCTCCGACTGGATGTTATACTTATTGATGGGAGCCGTTACAAGCGCATCTAACTTGCCGTCTTTCAGGTCATCGACTGCCCGCTGCAAACAGGCCAGCGCAGCCTGCCCGGCTTCGGGAGTCACCTGCCCCGGCTGGATATCCTGGCTCTGGTCGGGCCAACACGTAATAACGTTGGTTAGCTTATGGCTGATCTGCCCAACCGTCGGCACTCCGTTGAGGTTCCAGTCTTTCATGTCGATCAGGTTACGATACCGGTTCAGGATGCGCATAGAGCCGTAAATAACGGGCGTACATAGCTTTTGTAACCGGTTGTACTGCAGCGCTTTCAGGATTACTTCGGGGCCAATGCCGTTGTAGTCGCCGAGTGAGATGCCGATT
>DATHAW010000285.1:0-5794 GCA_035296465.1 Spirosoma sp. | reverse complement strand
GAACGTTTCCTACATCTCCGTCAGTCAGCAGATCACGCAGCCAACGCTCGACCCGGACTACGTGTCGGTCAGCGATTACGTAAAGACGGTAGGGGCAGGTGGTCTGTTTGGATCAGCGAAAATTACGCCACCCATACTGGCCCGAATGCTGGAAACCGATTGCCAAAAAGCGCTGCGCCTTGTGCAGCCGATTAACGTATCGGCCAATCGTTCGCTGCTGTATGAGGTAGCGGATGTGCAGGTGTGGGCTAATCTGGGACTGCATCTGGCCGAAAAATTAAAAGCTGCCGTAGCATTGCAAACCTACCGCATCACCGGTCAGGAGGCTCAAAAGGGCGCGGCCATTCAGCACCTGAAAGCAGCTCTCCGCTACTGGGACGCTGTCATCGCCATAACCCGACCGCTGTATAACGACATGCCACTGGTGCACCTGACCGAACAGAAAGGTCATACCCCGGAAGAGAACAACAAGCTCCGTTTTCACTGGGAAACGCTTCGTCCCAACGTAGCAAAGGATATTGAGATAGCCGAAAAAGCGCAGCCTGTTACGGAAAAACAATAGACTAGTTCTGAGCAGGATTCGGTTCATAGCCCTGACAGAAAAGGCTCCTTCATTCATGAAGGAGCCTTTTCTGTCAGGGTCGCGAATGTCTGACTTCAGGGCGTAATGGTTTCGATAGACCCATCGGGGTTGCGTTTCAACTCGCGTACTTTGATATTCCGCAAATGTGTTTTCCCCGATAACTCCACGTCGTGGTAAAAGAGGTACGACTTTCCCTTGAACTCAACAATGGAGTGGTGAGTCGTCCAGCCCGTAACGGGCTTCATGAATGTGCCCTGATAGGTAAAAGGACCATACGGCGAATTACTGGTGGCATAGGCCAGGAAATGTGTATCACCGGTTGAATAGGAGAAGTAGTATTTCCCCTTGTACTTGTGCATCCAGGCGCCTTCAAAAAAACGTCGGTCATGGTCACCCGCCAGCAGCGGCTTTCCATTACCGTCGACAATTTGTACATCCTTAACTGGCTCATCGAAGGCGAGCATGTTCTTACTCATCCTGACGACTTTAGCGCTCAGCGCAGGCTCGTTGTCTTTGCCTAAATCTGTCTTTAACGTTTTGTTATACCTGCCCGTAGACCAGCGTTGAAGCTGACCACCCCAGATGCCGCCAAAATACATATAGGTTTTGCCATCCGTATCCGTAAACACCGCCGGGTCTATACTGAAGCTACCCGGTATGGGAGCGAGTTCGGCTTTAAACGGCCCCGTCGGCGATTTACTGGTCGCTACGCCGATGCGGAATACATCCTGTTTGTCCTTCACGGGAAAGTAGAGATAGTACATTCCATTTTTATAAGCCGCATCGGGTGCCCACATCTGCCGGCCGGCCCAGGGAACATCCTTAATGTCCAGGGCCACCCCGTGATCGGTTACCTTGCCATTGATGTCATCCATCGAAAAAACGTGGTAGTCACGCATGTTGAAGTGACCCCCTTCGTCGTCTTCCGGAACATTAGCATCAACATCATGCGATGGATAAATGTAGATTTTTCCGTTGAACACATGCGCCGACGGGTCAGCCGTATACAGATCGGTAACCAGCGGTTTAGGTTGGGTGCTTGTGTTCTGGCAGATGCCAGTACTGATGCCTACGCCAACAAGCACTACGGCTACAAGGGCATTTTTGGTTGAGATAAACATAAATTAAACGTTAGTTAAAAGAGCAGTCCGCACAGATTAGAAAAGCAGGCCAGTTCAATGGCGAACCAAACGTAGACCTTGTATATAACCGGTCTCAGGCTTACTCCATGCAGTTGGACCGTAAAGCTATATTTTTGGTAACAGTGCTGCAATCCGCTGCAATCATAAAAATTATCTGGAACTTTAGTACCCATAACAAGCTACCCGAGCGTATAACCCGCAAAACGCAACACCAGCGTTAGCTTTCATGAACCGAAATCTGCCAAAGGGTTTCTGTTTATCACGAGGCCGCCTGAAACGTATCGTATTTTCTCTTTATCATTGGCGCGTAAACCATTCCGCCCCTTTATTAGACGGGGCGCACATCGGAAAAACGTAAACGATCCGTTGCCACTAATTTACTACGTGAATGAAATCAATCTTATTTCTGAAAAAACCAATTGGCTTCGCCCTGTTCGCGGGGAGCATGGCCTTAGTAGGTACCGGGTTGAACCTGCACGGCCCGGCTGCCGAACCAACGCTTAAAGATGCCTACAAGGCTTACTTTTCTATTGGCGTAGCCGTGGCACCACGCAACCTGACGGGTCCGGAAGCAGAATTGATTACCCGGCAGTTCAACAGCATTACAGCAGAAAACGCAATGAAAATGGGGCCAATTCACCCTGAAGAAAACCGGTATTTCTGGAAAGATGCCGATGCCATTGTTGACTTTGCCCAGAAGAACGGGATTAAAGTGCGGGGGCACAATCTGTGCTGGCATAACCAAACACCACGCTGGTTTTTCACCGATTCATCAGGCAGGCAAGTAAGCCGGGAAGTGCTTTTGGGCCGATTGAAACGACACATTACGGATGTCGTCGGCCGGTATAAAGGGAAAATTTATGCCTGGGACGTAGTGAACGAAGCGGTGCCGGATACCGGTACCGGCGTGTACCGAAAGTCTAAATTCTACGAAATTCTGGGCGACGAGTATATTGAAAAAGCCTTCGTATATGCCCACCAGGCCGACCCTGACGCGCGGTTGTTTTACAACGATTACAATACGGAGAATAGCGCAAAACGAAAGCGGATTTATCAGTTGGTCAAAAAGCTAAAAAAGAAAGGGGTTCCTGTTCATGGTGTCGGGCTGCAGGGGCATTGGTCCATTTATGAACCCAGCTCCCAGGAACTGCAAGCGTCTATTGACCAGTTTGCCAGCCTGGGGCTTTCCATCCAGATAACCGAATTAGACGTTTCGGTTTATCCGAAAGAGCATGAACGGCGGGTAAAGAAAGTCACCGACACGAGTGAATACACCCCGGAGATGAATGACAAACAGGCCGCTCATTATAAGATGCTGTTCGACGTGTTCAGAAAAAACAGGAAGAAAATTACGAACGTGACTTTTTGGAACGTATCCGATAAGTCGTCCTGGCTCGATAACTTTCCCGTTCCGGGTCGGAAAGATTATCCCCTGCTGTTCGACCAGAACTACCAGCCAAAAAAAGCATACTGGAGCGTTGTTAAATTTTAAGGTGAATGACGAAAGCCAAATCCACCGGCAAAGGCTCCGTGAAAAACGTGCCAAAATGCGTTTCTACCAAAGGAAATAAAAAGGTGGGTAGCAGGCGGCCATAAGGCAACCAATGGGCGCGACGCCAGGCTTATACGAAATGGACAAGGCCCTTTCGCCGGGAGGTTGCTTTTATCAGGGATAGATACGATACCCTTTAACTGAATGGATTTTATGCCTTTTCTCCTTTCAAATTTTAAGCTGTATACCCATAAGCCTGATGGCCGGTGGATTACGTTCCTTATCGGTATTTCCCTTATACTGTTTTTTTCTCAGTCGTTTACAACGGGCACTACAGGCCCTACCCTTGCTCAAAAGAAAGTAGTCTTTATTGCTGGTAGCTGTAGCCACGGCCGGGGCGAACATGAGTACAAAGCCGGCTGTCTTTTACTAGCTAAGCAACTCACTCAGCATATGCCTTCTCTGCAGGTGCAGGTCTATACAGACGGCTGGCCTGCAGACCCCAATGCGTTTAGCAATGTGGCGGCCGTGATTTTGTTTGCGGACGGTGGCGAAGCCAATATGATCAACAGCCACCTTCAGGAACTAAATGACCTAACGAAAAAAGGCGTAGGACTGGCCTGTATTCATTATGCCATTGAAGTACCAAAGGGTGCGCCGGGCAACCATTTGTTAAATTGGTTAGGCGGCTATTTTGAAACCTACTGGTCGGTAAATCCGGTCTGGACTGCCGACTTTAAAACCATGCCGAATCATCCCATTACCCGGGGCGTCAAGCCCTTTACGATCCGGGATGAGTGGTACTACCATATGCGCTTTCGGGCTGATATGGCAGGAGTAACCCCCATCCTGACTGCGGTTCCGCCTGCCTCAACCCTGACACGCCCGGACGGCCCGCATAGCAACAATCCCTACGTGCGGGCCGAAAAAGGCAAGCCCCAGGTTGTGGCCTGGTGCCGGGAGCGGCCGGATGGCGGCCGGGGATTTGGTATTACTGGCGGCCACTATCACAGCGTATGGGCTGATGATAATTATCGTAAACTGGTCTTAAACGCCATTACCTGGCTGGCTAAGGTAGACGTACCAACCGGTGGAGTTAGGTCTCGAACGCCAGCCAGGGCGGAGATGGAGTCCAACCAGTGCGATAAATAATACCCAGGACGTTCTTATCTATTTTTGACGTAATCCTAAATCCTCCTCCACCAATGAACAGGAGAAATTTTGTCTTGGTTGGCGCTACGTCCGTGGGCCTGATTCCCCTACTCGGATTGGGGGTTGTCCACAAGCCTACAGCCCGCCTGCCCGCCTGGCTGCTCGACTGGATTACCATCAATGACCAGCACCTGGCCAACTACACGCCGTTAAAAATTACCGACCCAGTCCATAGGTATGCTGGTGGGTATATGAATGAAGCCGAAATGCCAAATCCGCAAACCACGAGCGGTTTTATCATGTCGGCCAGTATGCTTTTCTCCCGACCAGAATCAAAACATTATGGGTCAAAAACGCTACTGACAGCCATTGAAGCAGCCGCCCGCGCAATCCTTACCATGCAGCATTCCGATGGGACGATTGATTACCTAGATACCAATTTTCACTCAACACCCGATACAGCCTTTGTCCTGGAGAACGTAGCGCCGGCCTATAAATACCTGACGCAATCGAACGTACAGGGTACCGAAACAGCACTTAAGTTACTAAAAACGTTTTTGACCAATGCCGGAGAAGCCTTAATTGTGGGTGGTATTCATACCCCCAATCACCGTTGGGTAGTGTCCGCTGCCTTAACCCGATTGAATGAGTTGTTTCCTGATAATCGGTATATCAATCGGATTGACCAATGGCTGGCCGAACACATAGACATTGACCCCGACGGGCAATTCAACGAAAAGAGCACCAATAGCTATTCGCCCATTGTAGACCGGTCGTTAATTATCATGGCCCGGGGGCTGAACAAGCCCGAACTGTTGGAACCCGTCCGCCGAAACCTGATGATGACACTCTACTACGTGCACCCAAACGGCGAGGTAGTAACGGAGGCCTCTAACCGGCAGGATAAAGGCACAATTGGCACCATGGCCCGGTATTACTACTGCTACCGGTACATGGCCCTGCGGGACAAAAACGGCGAGATGGCCGCCATGTGCCGACTGATTGAAAAAACCACACCAAAGGAGCAACTGGCTGGTTTCCTCGATTATTTTCTGGAAGACCCAACCCTTTGGAACGATCTGCCGGCCAGCAAAGCCCTGCCAACCAGCTACGCCAAAGCCTTTCCGCATTCGGGCGTAGTTCGCATCCGCCGAGGCAATTGGGACGCCACTATTTTGTCGAGCAATGCCAGTTGGCTCACGTTTCATAAGGGCAATGCCATCCTGCAGGGCATGCGGGTTGCGGCTTCTTTCTTTGGGAAGGGGCAATTTGAATCCGAGAAAGTGCAGCAGCAGGGCAATACGTGGGTCCTGACCAAATCACTAGAAGGGCCGTACTATCAGCCAATGACCAAAGAAAAAATTGCGCCGGACGGCGATTGGGATAAAATGCCGAGAAGCGATCGCCGACAAAGCGAAATACAAA
>DATHAW010000284.1:0-1785 GCA_035296465.1 Spirosoma sp. | reverse complement strand
TTACAGTTGTCGTAGATAGCCAGCAGCGCCTGTAACGTAGTGCGGATATCGTTAAAGGCGATTTCTTGTGCATGCAGACTCCGGCCCGATGTCTGGATGTGGTACTTGAGTTTCTGGCTTCGGTCGTTAGCGCGGTACTTGTGTTTCATAGCCTTTGCCCAGATTCGCCGTGCCACCCGGCCCAGTACGGTGTATTCGGGGTCCATACCGTTAGAAAAGAAGAACGACAGGTTAGGCGCAAACTCGTCGACGTTCATACCTCGGCTGAGGTAATACTCAACGAACGTAAAGCCATTGGAAAGCGTAAACGCCAGTTGTGAGATTGGATTGGCGCCTGCTTCGGCGATGTGGTAGCCCGAAATGGAGACGGAGTAGAAGTTCTGAACGCGGTTATCGGTGAAGTACTGCTGAATGTCGCCCATCATTTTCAGGGCAAACTCGGTCGAGAAAATGCAGGTGTTCTGGGCCTGATCCTCCTTCAGGATATCGGCCTGCACCGTCCCGCGCACTTTTCTTAACGTATCGGCTTTTATCTGCTCGTAGACATGACTGGGCAAAACCTTGTCGCCCGTTGTGCCGAGCAGCATTAAACCCAGCCCATTGTTGGCCTCGGGCAGTTCACCCTGGTACGTTACGCCCGTTGCCGGAGGGTTCTGACCCTGGCTTTTTAACCATTTTTCGCACTGCTGGTCAATGGCAGCGTTTAGGAAAAAGGCCAGTAGCATGGGTGCAGGGCCGTTGATGGTCATGGATACCGATGTGGCCGGGTCGCAGAGGTCAAAGCCGGAGTAAAGCTTTTTGGCATCGTCGAGTGTGCAGATGCTCACGCCTGAGTTGCCCACTTTACCAAAGATATCGGGGCGCATGGCCGGATCTTCCCCGTAGAGTGTGACCGAATCGAATGCGGTAGAGAGCCGTTTGGCGGGCTGACCTTTAGAGACGTAGTGAAACCGGCGGTTGGTCCGTTCGGGCCCGCCTTCGCCCGCGAACATGCGCGTGGGGTCTTCGCCTTCGCGCTTTAGCGGAAAAACCCCGGCCGCATACGGAAACTCCCCTGGTACATTTTCTGTCAGCAGCCACCGCAGCACATCGCCCCAATCGTGGTACTTGGGCAGGCTGACTTTCGGGATTTTCAGGTGCGACAGCGTTTCGGTATACAGCGGTTGCCGAATGACTTTGTCCCGAACTTTAAACTCGTAAAACTCCGCCGTATAGCGCTGCTGCATGGAGGGCCATTGTTGCAACAGGGCCCGGCAGTCGGGGTGGAGTCGTCCTTCCAGTTCGGTGTACAATGTCTGCAATTCGCCCTTTAGCATACCATCACCAACAAGTTTCAGCGTGCCATCAAGCTGGTACAACTGCCGCGCCAGGCCCGTTTGCTCATTCACGAACGAATCATAGCGTCGGCTTTCTTCCACTATCTCGGCTAAATACCGAACCCTGTCGGCCGGGATGATAGCCGATTGGCCCGTTGCGTCTTGCGTAATGATGTTGTCCAGGGCCCATTTTTCGCCACCCACCATGGGCATTAACTTGGCGAACAGGGCGTTCATGCCGGGATCATTGAACTGCGAAGCAACCGTTCCCAGAATGGGTAATTCATTGTCCGGTACGTCCCACAGGTTATGATTGCGCCGGTATTGTTTGCGGACATCGCGGAGGGCGTCTAATGAGCCACGTTTATCAAATTTGTTAATGGCGATGACATCGGCAAAGTCGAGCATGTCGATCTTTTCCAACTGCGTAGCGGCTCCATATTCAGCCGTCATTACGTAGAGGGTTTTA
>DATHAW010000283.1:0-4053 GCA_035296465.1 Spirosoma sp. | reverse complement strand
ATGTTTCTGATTTGTATCGGCGTCATGGTTTTCAGGGCTTGCACCCGCTGAGTACCGGCCGGAAATAACCGCTGACGATCTGCCGTGATGAATATAGAAACCCTGAGAGACTACTGCATTGCCAAACCCGGTGTCACCGAGTCTTTTCCATTTGACTCGGTGACGCTGGTTTTTAAAGTAGGTAACAAATTATTTGCCCTGCTGGACACGGAAAGCCGCCCTACAACCATTAACCTAAAATGCGACCCCGAACGGGCAGTGCAGTTGCGGGAAACAGTTGCGGCCGTTCGGCCGGGTTACCACATGAATAAAACGCACTGGAATACTATCACGCTCGATGGTAGTGTCCGATGGCATGATGTCAAAGAGTGGGTCGACCACTCCTATGAACTGGTCAAAAAGGGATTACCGAAACCCGTTCGCGAAGGACTAAATTAAGTAAATTGCTTGCCTGAATGGGCCAAACCGTCGTAAATTCGCCTGTTTTGTAACTGAGCTGTGTTATGGAAATTACGCTGTTGAGTCTGCTGTTTGTCCTGTATTTAACCATTCGGTATTACCTGATGGATCATGACACACCGTCCGAAAAAGACCAGAAGCGATTTAAAAAAGGGATTGACATGGTTACCCGGCGTCAGCTCGATCAGGCGTACCTTTACTTCGACGATGCCGTTCGGCAGCACCCCAAGTCGGCCGTGGCCTATGCCTACCGGGGCAAGTGCCACCTGGCGCAGGAAAACTTTTATTCGGCCCTGTACGACCTTACCCAGGCCATCAGCCGCGACAACACCCTGGCCGACTGCTATTTAGACCGGGGCATTGCTTTTTACCAGATCGAAGAGTTTCAGAATGCGTTCCGGGAATTTGACAAGGCGGTTTGGCACTTCCGCGATGAGCAGCCCGACGCGTATCGCTGGAGGGCACTGGCCCGCATTCAGCTGCGTCAGTTACCCCAGGCAGAGAATGACCTCCGCCGGGCCGTATCATTAGGTGATGAAAACGCGTTTCACCTCTTGCTGCAACCGCCCTTCACCCGGCCGGTCTATCAGAACAAGTAGTAGGGTTATATAACTTGTACTTATAGAACAGGCAAACTAGACCATGAGCTTACGCTAATTTTAACTCCATCCACAATCCACTTCTTAAACGGATGAATACGTCGAAGTTTTCCCTTGAGCCTAGTGATCAGCAGAACCCTCAATTACCCCATGAGGGGAATCCGTCCTATCCAGTGGCTGCTTATGAAATCACCTTACTGACTCAAGCCCAGTGGAAGACTAAAAGTCGGGAAATGACCTTCTTTGAGCAGTTAACTGATCAACATCAATGGGTTATTAGTCTTAAGCAACGTCAGCAGTATCTGAATTGTGTCAAGCAGGGCTTCACGCTGATTCTCACCAATCAGGCCAAAATAATCCAGTGGACGACGGCCAATTTCTTTAGTATGACCGGTTACTCCTCAGGAGAAGCGGTGGGTCAGACCCCCCGGATGCTTCAAGGTTCTCTGACGGACCCCGTCACGACACGGCAGGTAAGCGACTCACTCCGGGCGTCTGAGTCAGTTAGGGCTGATTTACTTAACTATCGCAAAAGTGGTAAACCCTACATGTGCCGTCTGCAAATTGACCCCCTCCGCAATAGGCAAGGTGGACTAACTCACTTTTTGGGCCTAGCCATCGAAGCTAAAACGACAGAAGGGTTTAGACTGACTAGGCGGATGGAGATGTAACGCTAAATCTTTAGTATAAATGGCTTGGTAACCCGTATCACTACTCGCATGATACTGTTAGTAGGTATAGAAGTAAGTGAAGAGATTGCATTTCTCAGAAATCGGCTTGTCTGCCTTTTCGTCTGGTGCATGGATGAGTCGCATAACTTCACTTACTAAATAAGTCTCATAAAATACAGATTCCAAACCGATTCATATTATGTCTCAGTTTGGGGTTTGTCACATGTAGATATCTGCGACTCCCTCCCCAAATTTACTTCAATTTCCCCATCTGCTCTACGTTCCGGCGGGTATCTAGTCTGGCGGTTTGGGCCAGTTCCATCGATTTCTGGGCGGCCTTCTGCGCATCGGCCGTTCGACCACCCCGGCGGTAGGCTTCAGCCAGTTCAAAATACAAGTCGGCCTGCTCTTTTGCGGGTGGCCGCATAGCCAGCGCTTTGCCAACCCACTTGGCGACGGTTGGCGCATCGGCGGCATCGGGGCTGGTGCGGTTGAAAAGCCGGGCGACATACAGATATTCCGGCACCGAAAACTGGTTTGCATTGACCTGGCTATCCATTCGTTCGGCTGCTTTGGCCGTTTGATGGGCGCGAAAGTAGGCGCTTATCTCCGGTAGCAATGTCCGGTTGGCGGCTACTTTAGGATCAATGCCGATTTTCGCCAGATCCTGGCGTATCTGCAAAATTTTGGCGACCGGATACTGAGCACCCCGACTGCTATACAATGACGACATGAGGATATTATCGGCTACCTGCTCGGCCTGGTCGGCACCGTAGGCTTTGCGATACTGGTCCATGTGGTTTAGCATGTACTGAAACAGGGGGTTTTCAAAGTCCAGCACGAGTTTTTGCAGCGCCAGCCAGTTGGTTTTATTGGCAAACTGAGCGGGCGACTGCTGGCGGGCATAGTCGTTCATGGCTGCGATGCTGGCCAACGTATCGTTTGTTACGCGGCCATGCATGGCGTAGTCAATCAGAAAACTGGCCGACCGTTCGCCCTGCTGGTAGCGGGATTTCATGTTCTGGCTACGGGCTTGCGGATTCAGCGCGTTGGTGCCGTGGCGAATCACCTCGTCGGCCGAGTTCGTACTCAGGGCAAAATGCACCAGATTCTCCTTTGGATCGAAATACAGAAAAAGAGGCAGCGACGGCACAAACAGGCGGTTTTTAGTTAAAAACGCGCGGGTCGCCGGTTGCGCAATGTCTACTTTGGTGCTGATAAACTTGCTGTTGTAAAACTTACCCACGCGGGCATCGGCCAGCGTCGGCACGAAACTCTGGCAGGTGTGGCACGTAGGCGAAAACACTTCGACAAACACCGGTTTTCCCGTTCGCTGGGCCTCCTGAAATACCTTCTCAACCGGCATCGGGCTGAACTTAATCCCCGCCTGCTGGGCCAATGCCAGGTGGGCGGCAACGAACATTAAAAAAATGGTTTTCATATGATATTTACAGGACGAGCAGGCCGGTGACCGTTCGCAGCGAACCAACGACTGTCTCGCCGGATGGATTACTGCTGTTGCTTTTGTTCCTTGATTTCTTCTTCCAGCCGCTTGCTCAGAATCCGGCAGGTGTTCTCAATATCGGTGGCCATGCGCTTGTCGCCGGTTGCCGTAACGGCCGTATCGGCAATGCCGCTCATCATCTCAATCAGGAAGCGCTTCATATCGACAACCTCCATATCCTTTGTCCAGAGGTCGATTTTCAACGTACTGTTGTGGTAATGATCCCAGAGCGCGATGGCAATGGCCCGCGTGTCGCTCAGCCCTTCGTTGGGGTTGTCGGTGGCTTCCCAATATATTTTTTCGGGTACGTTCTGGTTGTCTAACTCAACTGCAAAGTGAATGTCTGATTTTTTCATAGGGACAAAAAAGGGCTACCGTTGTAGCCCTCAAAAGTACGAATTTATGCTGTGCCATAGGGCATCCTTCCCGTTGTTAACGGCTTCCAAACACCCGTCTCAGCAAATCCGACACGCGGGCGGCCGGGTTCTGGCGGATTTTCTCTTCTTCCTGCGCCACCAGAATGAATAACCCGTCGACGGCCTTGCCCGTGGCGTACTGGGTCAGGTTGGGGTTTACTTTCTGCACCATCGGCAGTCGGTTATACGTCGTCACCAGGTCGTTGTAGTAGCGCGTAGCGTTGTTTTTCTTCAGGGTACTATCGATGATGGGCGTAAACTCAGTCACCAACTGCTGGCCCGAGGTCCGGCGCAGGTACTGCGTGGCGGCATCGTTCTGTCCGCGCAGAATACCCACCGCATCGCCGATACTCATGGACGTAATGGCCTTGATGAACACGGGTTTGGCTACTTTGGCTGCATCT
>DATHAW010000282.1:0-3867 GCA_035296465.1 Spirosoma sp. | reverse complement strand
GTGGCTATGCTCACAACGCCTTTTGTTTCCGTGTCAACCCTAAAACAACGTATCGTTATGCTTCAGAAACCCGCATCCAATCGGCGGGCCCTGCTTGGCTATGCCCTCGTGCTACCCCTCGCTGGCCTGCTCACACTCTGCACCCAGCCTGACCGCGATCTGGTCCAGAGTGAAGCTGGTCAGGCCAGCGCAAGAACCGCTGCTAAGCCCGTTAAGGTAGAAGGTGAAATCTTTACCGTTGTCGAAGGACAACCCGAATACCCGGGAGGAATGGCAAAATTAGGGGAGTACCTAAGTCAGAACCTAAAGTACCCCCAAGCCGCTATGAAGGCAAACGCTGAAGGCACCGTCTTCGTCAACTTTATATTGACCAAAGAGGGCGACATCACTGACGTTAAAATCCTGAAGGGTATTGGTTTTGGAGCCGATGAAGAAGCCATTCGGGTTATGAACCAGATGCCTCGCTGGAATCCGGCCAGGCAGGACGGCAAAGCGGTGAATGTGCGGTATAATTTGCCTATTCGCTTTGAGTTGGATAAGGAAAAAGCAACGGCCAGTAATAAACTGTCTGCCTTTTTCTCGTTTCCATCCCACGATGCTGATCTACAAAAGCGGTTTAAACACTTTCTTGTGGATGGAAAGGAAGTTTCGTTCGATGAGTTTAAAAAGCACGACAAGTCGACCATTGTTGAGGCCAGTTCGAGTCAGCAGACAATACGAATAGAAACCCTGCCACCGCCCCCACCACCGCCACCCGTTCCAGCCGATGAAAAATCCGCTTTACGGAACGTGAGATAATTTAAAATACACTCAGTCTTCTGCCAGTGTCCGCGAGATGTTCATGCGGTATATGCCCAGCGCGGGCAGGGCCGCAGCCAGCACACCAATCAGCACCGCAACGCCCAGCAATGCCCATTCTTCGGGCAGGATGCTGAAACCAGCCAGGTCATAATGATATTCCGATGAAACACTCGCCGAGAACAGCCACAGCCCAATCCGGCTTAGCAAAACACCCAGCCCGAATCCAATAAGGGCCAGCACCAGGCCTTCGAGCAGCAGCATCCCAAACAACTGCGCCCGCGTAGCGCCCATCGACAGCATCAGAGCCATTTCGTAGCGTCGTTCCTTCAGCGAATTGTACAGCGACACAAACACGCTGATTCCCGAAATGAGCATGATGGCAATAGCTAATCCGCGCAGCGTTTCAACGCCTACGCCCAGCAACGAAAACAGCCGGTTGATTTCGATGTTGGGCAAAGCCGCCTGCAGTTTCGAGTTCTGGTTGATTCCCCTGGCCAGCATCATCCCCATTGGGTTCCTGAATTTGATCAGCATACTCGTAATCTCTCGGGGGACCTCTTCGGCGGGTTCCTCATCGGCATGGGTTTCGCCGGGGTGCGTTTTTTCCCCGGCTTCGTGGTGTTCGTGGATGGTCCACACGCTCGATAGGGGCGTCAGTATGAGTTGGTCTGTAACGGTATTGGTCCGGTTCAATACGCCCACTACGGTGTAGTTCGTGTTAGCGTGTGCTTCACCCTCGGCATCCAGACCATGTGACCCACTGAACGTATCGCCCAATTTCAGCCCGGTTCCTTCTGCTACGCGCGGTCCAATAACAACCTCCAGATCCTGCTGAAACAACCGTCCCTGCCCGATGGTGGCCTCAAAATGATCGAGGTATTTTTTGTCTGTACCCACAATACGAAACGACCGGTAGTTGTCGCCCATTGCGAGCGGAATGGCCGTTTTGATCATTGGGTTACGCGTGAGCCGATGGGCCTCATCGAGCGGGATATTTCCTACCGGCGAGTCGATCTGGTAGATGCTGGACAAAATGAGTTGTAGGGGGCTTCCTTTCGCCCCCAGCACCATGTCAATACCCTTGATGTTTTTGCGAAACTGGTCGTCCAGTTGCTTGTTAAGCAAGAGCAACAACGAAATAATCGTGATGCCAAACGTCATGAGCAGACCACTCAAAAAACTGCTGAGTGGCTTGTCGATCAGGTTGCGCCAACTGATTAGAAATAGATTCATAGTAGAATGGTTGCACCCGTTGGCGAGTTCGTTAATGAGTAAGTCACTAACCAGCCGACTCGCCACCAGGTAAACTTATTGGCTAAGTTGATGCCGAATTGAGCGGAGGATTTCGTCGCCACCCCGGGCCAGAATGCTCTCGGCCAGTTCATGGCCTATCAGGTCGGCCTGGGCAGCCGGACCCACGAATGTCTCACGCAGCATTTGTTGGCCGGCCAGGTCGATTAACCCACCGGTCAGGCTGATTTGCTCATGTGTATAGGTTGCCAGGGCAAACACCGGAATGCTGCACCCGCCCTCTAACCGGCGCAAAAATGACCGCTCTGCTTTGAGTGCTGCTTCGGTTGGCGCGTGGTTGGTCAGCTTCCGAATGGCATTAAGTTTATCGATGGGCAACGTATCGGCCGCTTCGATGGCCACACTCCCCTGCCCAACAGCGGGCGTAAACTCTTCGGTGAGCAGGTGCTCCGCAATCAACGGATCATACTGCATGCGGTGAACACCGGCATAGGCAAGAATCAGGGCGTCGCAGTGCCCCTCATCGAGTTTGCGTAGCCGCGTTTGCAGGTTGCCCCGCATATCGACAACCCGGATGTGGGGACAGAAATGCCGCAGCATGGCAACCCGGCGCGTCGACGACGTGCCTACCACAAACGACTGCCCGCTCGTGAGCGACAACGTAGTGTCGCGGCTAATCAGGACGTCGTTGACCCGTTCGCGCTCGGTGAAGGCAATAATACCCAGATCGGGTGGCAATGATGACTGTAAATCTTTGGCACTGTGAACGGCAATATCGATACTGCCCGATCGGAGCTGATCCTCCAGTTCCTGCGTAAAAATTCCCTTACTACCGATTTTAGCCAGCGACCGATCCAGCACTTTATCACCCTTAGTCTCAATGAGTACCAATTCGGACGTTAGACCTTCCGACGCCAGCAGCGTCTGTACGTACTCTGCCTGCCAGACTGCCAACCGGCTGCTTCGTGTTCCTATTCTGATATGCATACGAAGACAAAGATACGACTGGACAAGCACCAAAACAGGCCTTTTAGCTGCTTAACCTGTGGAATAGAAACCCCATAAAGACCACAAATCGCAACACCACAACTTTCTACAATATGGCCTTGCCTTAATGACAGTAAAAGGGCTGAATACGGCCCCCGTAACGTCAAAACGGCATTTATATTCCCAAAAAAGCAGGCAGCGAGTGACACACTGGCGTGGAATTTCAGGTCTATCAGGTTAGGCACGAGGTTTGTTTATTAGATAGTACTTGAACAGTAAACAGCAACTCAACTCCTATGAAAGCAATAGATAATGTATTTCAGGGAACGGGCGGTCAGGTCGACCTGCTCAATACCCTGTATGGTGGTTCGAGCCAGACAACGATGACCGTCGAACGCGAAGATGAACGGCTACTCATCAAACTGTCGGCTCCGGGCGTTAGCGCTAATTCCTTTAATGTCCTGGTTGAGGGAAGCAAACTTGTCTTGTATACACTCCTGGTTAGTACGTCCACCCGACAAATCACCGACGGCGGAAGCCAGCGCCTGGCCGTTCCCATGTTTCTACGCGTGTTGGACATTCCGTCCTTTGTGGATTCGGAGCAGATCGAAGCCATTCATGAATATGGTCAGGTCGTGGTAACGTTACCCTTCAAGGATACAGAGCACATGCACCGTCAAATTGACATTAAGGACCTGTTTTAATGGTTTTGTCCTCCGAGTTTTCATCCGGGGCATATAATCAGCCCTGTAGCCTATAGATTATAGTATGAGCCGCTTCTACGGAAGCGGCTTTTTTATGTCCGGACATAAAAAAGCCGCTTCCGTA
>DATHAW010000281.1:0-5190 GCA_035296465.1 Spirosoma sp. | reverse complement strand
CAAAACCTGAACCCCAACGATATCGAGAGCGTAACCGTGCTAAAAGATGCAGCCTCCACGGCCATTTACGGGGCAAGGGGGTCCAACGGGGTGGTGCTCATCACGACGAAGAGCGCCAAAGACGGCAAAGTAAATATTGGGCTGTCGCTCGACTACGGCATTCAGAATGTGCCCCGGTCCAGGCGGGTAACCATGCTGACCGGGCCTGAATTTGCCCAGTTCAAGAAGGACGTCTTTATGGATCAGATACGTATCCTTCAAAAACGGGAGCCAGCCCTCGAGGAAGTACCTATTGGCTACCGTTTCCCGGAGCAGACCAAATACTCGACCGACTGGTTCAACCTCATCATGCACGACAACGCGCCCTATTCCGATATGAACCTTACGGTCTCGTCGGGAGCGGGGCCCATCAAATCGCTGCTGTCAGTGGGGTATTATAAGGAAGAAGGAATTATAAAAAAAACCAATTATGACCGGATTTCGGTCCGCTCCAATCTGGGTGGACAGGTGAATAAGTTTATGAATATCGGGCTGAATATCAACGGAACGTACACCCGACAAAATCTGGCCAATACCGATGGGCGGAGCAACCTGGTAGGGGGCTCTTTGCTGATGGACCCACGGGCTACGCCCTACAATCCAGATGGCTCGCTCGTTCCCTACATTAATGGAACGGATGGCGTATTCGGATTCCCTAACCCCTTGTATGTGCTGGAGAATGTTTCTCGGAAACGGAATATTGCCGACTTGCTGACGAACGGTTTCATTGAACTTTCATTTCTGAGGGATTTCAAGTTCCGCACCTCGGCGAACATAAAACTGAACAACAACACCTACAATGACTACATCCCCTCTACCATTGGCTTGCCCGTGGCAGCGGGTACGGCAGGTGCACCACCCCGGATCGCCACCGCGACGAGTAATACGGAAGAACTCACCAACTACTCCCTGGATCAGTTGCTGACGTACCGCCCTCAGCTTAGTGCTAACCATAGTTTTGATGCGCTGGTCGGCTATACCGCTCAACAGGAGAGAGTGCGCGGCATTACCGGCACTGGCAATACCTTCCCCGACGACCTGGTTCCTTTTCTGGGAGCGGCCTCCATCCGGTCGGCTAATTCATACGAATTTGGCTGGTCGCTGCTGGCGTTTCTGGGCCGGGTCAATTACTCCTACAAAGACAAATACCTGTTCTCGGCTTCCTACCGGCGGGAGGGCAGCTCGCGGTTTGGGATAAAGAATAAGTGGGGCGACTTCCCGGCGGCTTCGATTGGCTGGCGCGTTACCGAAGAAGCCTTTATGCCTAAAACAGCCTGGCTGAATGACCTGAAGCTGCGGGCAAGCTGGGGAGTTACGGGGAATAACGAAATTGGTAACTACCCAAGTCTGGCCTTCGTGGGTGCAAACAACTACATCCTGGGCAACTCGTTTGCGGCCGGCAAAGTGGTCAGCGCCTTTGCCAACTCCGAACTGAAGTGGGAAAAGTCGAATCAACTGGATATTGGCATGGACCTGGCCCTGTTCAACAACAAGTTGATCCTGAACGTCGAGTATTATAAAAAGATTACCAACGACATGCTGCTGCCGGTTTCGATTCCGGCGGTTTCGGGCTTCACGACCAGCCTGGCCAACATTGGAAAGGTTGTTAACCAAGGGTTCGAACTTGGGACGGAATTCCGCACCAACATTGGGCCGGTCAACTTCCGCACCAATGCCAATATCACCTTTAACCGCAATAAGATTCTGGCCATCAAAGGGGCCAATGACATGCTCTATTATGGCAGTTTCTACGGTGGCTACAATGTGCAGAAAGTGGGTCGGCCAATTGGAATGATTTATGGGTACAGAAAATTAGGCATTTTTAACACCCAGGCTGAAATCGACGCGTCGCCCAAGCAGGACGGCGTTATTCCGGGCGGTATGAAGTTTGCTGATACCAATGGTGACGGTGTTGTCTCCTACGATACGCAGGACATGGTCGAAATTGGCAACCCCAATCCGGCTTTCACCTGGGCCTGGACGTTTGCGGCCGACTATAAAAAGTTTGATCTGAACATTATGTTCCTCGGCGCGCAGGATTTCGACATCTATCGTAATATCGAAGCCTCGACCATGAACATGGACGGTGTGTTCAACGTACTCGACAAAGCAAAAGACCGCTGGCGGTCGCCGGAGAATCCGGGGTCTAATCCGGGTGCTAAAAATTCGCAGGGTGGGACCAGCTACTTCAAATGGTCGCGCGAGAGCAGTGAACGCTACGTCTACGATGGCAGCTACGTCTGGCTGAAAACGATCACCATCGGCTACAACCTGCCCAAGTTCAAATCCATTCTGAGCAATGCCCGGATTTTTGTGACGGGAAATAACCTGTTGCTGTTCACGAAGTACCCCGGCAACAACCCCGACGCGGGCGTAAGGGGCACTACCGAACCCAATAATGACGACGAGTCGTATCCGATTCCCCGCACAATGGCTGCCGGACTTAAACTTAACTTCTAATCGTCACGGAGATGAAAAAAATAACACTATTAAGTGCACTTCTTCTTTGCCTGACTCATTTTTCGTGCAAGGAAGACATGTTAGTGACGACCGACCCTACCCGGATTGGCACGGACCTGTTTTATAAGAACGAAACCCAGTTTCTGCAGGCGCTGAATGGCGTGTACGGTCAGCTACAGACCATTACCAACTCAGCCTATATCTTTCAGGAGTTTGCGTCGGACAACACCACGCTGGATTTTAACCCCCTCGACCGGGGGGGCGCTGCCGGCTGGGAAGCCTTCGAATTCTCGACGGTTAACCAAGGCAACGGCGAAATCGCCAATATGTGGAACCAGTATTATTCGGCGCTTTACAATACGAATTACACGCTGGAGAAACTGGCTACCAGTACACTTGCTGCTACCGCCAAAGCCCCCATTGAAGGGCAGTTGAAATTCCTGCGGGCGTATTTCTATTTCAATTTGGTTCAGTACTTCGGCGACGTCGTGCTCGTTACGTCCACGCTGGATAGGCCCGACCAAGCGTTTGAGCTGATCCGCTCTCCGCAGGCCGATGCCTGGAAGCAAATTGAAAAAGACCTGACCGAAGCCACCGCCCTACTGCCCGCAACGTACCCGGCCAACCAGTTAGGACGGGTCACCAAAGGGGCTGCGGTGAGTTTATTAGGCAAGGTTTACCTGACGCAGAAAAAATACGCCGAGGCCGTAACGACGTTGAAGCAGGTGCTGACGATGGGTTATTCGCTGGTGCCCAATTACGCCGACAATTTCAACCCAGCCAGAAAAAACGGCCCCGAATCCATTTTTGAAGTGCAGTATCAGGGCGGCAACGACCTCGGCGAATGGAGCAACTTCGCTTATATTTTCGCACCCCGGCTTTCAGCCGGTTCAGTAACCGGATTTGCCAATACAACGCCCGGTGGACGGAACATTCCAACCAACGACATAATTGCCGCCTATGAACCGGGCGACCTGCGCAAAGATGCATCGCTGAAAACCAGTTATACGCTGAACGGTACGGTGGTTCCAATTCCTTACGTCACTAAATTCACGTTTCCCCATACCATCACCGGCCGGACAGATAATAACTGGCCGGTGCTTCGGTATGCCGACGTGCTGCTGATGCTGGCCGAAGCGATTAATGAGCAGACTGGCCCTACGGCCGAAGCGTTTGATTACCTGAATCAAGTCAGAAAGCGGGCGGGGCTTAAGGAGGTAACGGGTCTGGACAAAGCGGCCTTCAAAACGGCAGTGCTGAAAGAACGGCGGGTGGAGCTGGCTTTTGAAAACCATCGCTGGTTTGATCTGAAACGAACCATGACACCGGCTGAGTTAGCTGCTTTTATGAATGCGCATGGAGCCAGGGAGAAAGCAAAACCGACGGTAGATCGGGGCGGTATTTCTTTCAATGCTCAAGACTATGTCTTCAACGATTATGAGGTGTTTTTCCCGATTCCGGCACCTCAGATTTTGATTAACAATAGGCTAACGCAGAACCCTGGATACCAATAAATCGCTAAACCCGCTGATTAATAGGCACTTTTCTGTACGAATCAATGTTAAGAACATTGATTCGTACAGAAAAATAGGTTTATAATAACATCAACGAATTAACTTTTTGAACCAATTGTGATAGGAGCATCATTTTGGCTATGGCAATTTCTGGGCCGCTTACACCCTCTGATCGTCCACTTTCCGGTTAGCTTACTAACGGTTGCTTTATTGCTGGAATTAGTCGGGTGGCGTCGCAAATCAATGGATTTGAGGGCGGGTATTGCTGCCTTAGTCTGGATTGGTGCCATTGGCTCGGTAGTGGCAGCAACACTAGGCCTGGTTCTAGTGAATCAGGAGGAATACGGGGGAAAGATGGTAGCCATTCACCAGTGGGCGGGGCTGGCAACCATGACGCTGGCCGTGTTAACCGTATTTGCACTTCGCTCCGGCCG
The DNA here is from genome assembly GCA_035296465.1 of Spirosoma sp. Lineage (GTDB taxonomy): Bacteria > Bacteroidota > Bacteroidia > Cytophagales > Spirosomataceae > Spirosoma. The sequence goes on along the minus strand of DATHAW010000281.1, from coordinate 743 downwards.
CGCTAAACTGTATCGGGGATTACTGACAACAACGGTTGTTGGGGTCACATTAGCTGGTCACTACGGTGCTATGGTCACGCACGGCGACGACTATCTGACGAGCGTCTTACCTGACGGTAATGATGAGCCCGCCACACTTGCTGCTACTACTGGCACCAGCCACTCAAAATTCACCTTTGCCGCCAGCACAAATCAACCCCTCGACGAAAAGCAGGTTAGCGAGCTAAATATGGAAGTTCGCTCTATTCTGGCCCACAACTGCTACAGTTGCCATGGCCCCGCTAAAATCAAAGGCGGACTGCAGCTGGACAAGAAAGAGTTAATTATGAAGGGTGGCGAAGACGGTGTTGTGCTGGTGGCGGGGCATCCCGAAAAAAGCGACCTGATCCGGCGAATCAAACTTCCGGCTGGTCACGACGATGCCATGCCCACCAAAGGCAAACGCCTAACCGAACAAGACATAGCGCTGCTTGAGTTCTGGATCAAACAGGGAGCACCCTGGCCAAGCGGGGCCGAAAAAAGTATATACCGCGTAGCGGCCCTGGAGCCGCGTCTGCCCGTCATTCCCGACTCTGCCGCTGGCCTGAGCAACCCTGTCGACCGGTTTGTGAATGTGTATTTTCAGAAACATAAACTCTCCTGGAAGAACGTAGTGGACGACCGAACCTACATGCGCCGGGTGTATCTGGATGTAGTGGGACTGTTACCCACGCCTGAAGAACTTAAGACATTTACGGCCGATA
>DATHAW010000280.1:0-5909 GCA_035296465.1 Spirosoma sp. | reverse complement strand
CCAAACGCCCGTCCCCGGCGAGACCAAAACGCGCGTAGCCAGTAGCGGCACCTGGTCTGATGCCAACACGTTTATGATGACCTGGCGGTTTATTGAAACGGCCCACTACGAAACCGTTACCTGCCGGTTTGGCACTGACAGCGTTGCTATTGAATTCGAAAGCAGCCTGTCTAAATTAACTAAAACCAAAGATAAACGCCCAGTGCTTGAAGGTAAATTGCAGCATGAGGTGGTTGGGGTGAAGGGGTAGTGTAAATAAAGAGTGGCTTCTTACGGGTTTCTGGCGAACAACTTTATCAGTTCACCGAACATCAATTTGTATGAGGTCAATGTTCAGGTAGCCTAACGGCCAGTTGATTAGTGATCTGTCTGAACTGGCTAAATTTACGGGCTTACCCTGCCGTACCCAACTTCATCCGCTGTTCGGTCTGGAACGAATTGCTAAAATCGACTCCTACCCTAAACTCCGTTACCCTATGCGAACCCTCATTCTTATTTTCCTGATTGCTATAACGCCATCCGTTTTTGCGCAGGAACTAACCAGCAATCGCCAGCAAGACATTGTTTTCCGCTCGGTCAATGTGATTCCCATGGATCGGGAGCGCGTCCTGGAAAATCAGACCGTGATAGTCCGTAATGGACGTATAACCGCTATGGGTAATGAAGCAAAAGTCAGGTTTGGTAAAGACGCCCTGGTGGTCGACGCAAAGGGCAAATACCTCATACCGGGCTGGGCCGAGATGCACGCCCACGTACCACCCAACGAGGATATCGAGTCCATGAAGGACGTCCTGACATTGTACCTGGTAAATGGCATCACCACCATTCGGGGCATGCTGGGCCATCCCAAGCATCTGGAACTGCGCAGCAAAATCAATAGTGGTGAGATTCTGGGACCGCACTTCTACACAACCGGACCGTCGTTTAATGGGCAAACGGTGAAAACCGCAGCGCGGGGCGCTGAGATGGTGCGGGAGCAGAAAGCCGCAGGGTATGACTACCTTAAACTCCACCCCGGTCTTACTAAAGAAACGTTCCCGGCCATTGCCCGTACCGCACAGGAAGTCGGCATTCCGTTTGTTGGGCACGTATCGTTCAATGTTGGTGTGTGGCGAGCCATCGACGCCCGGTACTCGACCATCGACCATCTCGACGGGTTTATTGAAGCCATCACGCCGGGTATCGACACGCTGGTGGAGCAGGAAACAGGTTTGTTTGGGTCCTGGATCGCATACCGGGCCGATGTCGCGCAGATTCCGAAGTTAGTGAATGGCCTCCGCGACAAGCGCGTATACGTAGTGCCCACGCAGGCATTAGCCGAACGCTGGCTCTCTCCCATGCCAGGGGAGACATTCACCCGCGACCCGGAGATGAAGTACATGAAACCGCAGGAGGTTCAAAATTGGGTGAATGCGAAAACGAGCTACATGAGCAACCCTAACTTCTCGAAAGAGCACGCCGATAAACTGATCCAGATTCGCCGAAAGTTGATTTATGAATGTCAGAAAAACGGAGTTCAACTGCTGTTAGGCTCCGATGCACCACAGGTTTTCAATGTGCCGGGTTTTTCCATTCATCATGAAATGAAGTACATGGTTGATGCGGGCCTAACGCCCTACGAAACGCTGCGCACCGGCACTGCCAACGTAGCGGCTTACCTAAAAAAATCTGATTCGGGCGTCATTAAAGTAGGGAACGTATCGGATCTGGTCTTGCTGAGCGGCAACCCGCTAAAAGACATTAGCCAGACCCGCAACATCGACGGTGTGATGATTGGCCTAAACTGGCTCTCAAAGGCATATAGTGAGCAGGCCTTGAAAAAACTGGAAAAGAACTGACACGAGTGTAGCCAGCACAACCAACACCAGTCAGAACGTATTTGGCCGTTGAAGCCTCCGGCAACATTGCCGTGGGCTTCAACGGCTATAGGTTAATTGTCAGGGTCGTTTACTCACCGAAAAACTGCTTCCACAAACTTTTCGCTTTCTCTTTAGCCGCTTCGATATGAACTGCCGCTTCTACCTTCAGTTCGTCCATTTTTTCCTGGGCGGCTTCAAACTGAACCGTTGCTTCGGCTTTTAATTCATCAAACTTGTCTTCGGCAACGTCCGATAGTTGATCCGCTTTGGCGGCTGCAGCAGCAAAGGTCGTTTCGGCCTGCGCCTGTAGGTTAATGAGGGTTTCGGTGGTGGCAGCTTTGGTGGCTTCAAATTGCTCGGTCGCCTGAGCTTTCAACCCCTCAATGTCTATGTCATTACCAACCTCATGCGCTTTGGCAACTAACTTATCTTTTAATTCGTCGAGATGAGCAACTGCTGAATTCAGATGCTGCCCTGCTTCAGTTTTAAGGGCTTCGAGTTTTTCGGCGGCTCCGGTTTTAGCCGATTGCAGTTGGTCTGTAGTCGTGGGTTTGGGATCGTTATCCATATGTGTAGTCGTGGTGTTTTGATACTAAGCGAAATTTGCTCAGAAATGCGGATAATTGCAAGGCGCCCAATTAATCAAGTCCAGCCAGTAACACGATGCGGCATCCACGTCTGTTTTCAATAGATTACAGATAATAACAATTACGCTCATTACTTAAAATAGACTTTATGCTATTGATAATCAAGATTTTGATTAATTTGTTTCTTGATTGCAATCATCTAATAAGCTGTCTGGTTGCTCAACACCGCACGAAATAGCGTAATCACATGCAACCTTCTAGCAGGGAACGTCATCATTAGTTTATAAACCATCCAATTTCTATGAAACGCTACCAGTTTCTCTTGACCCTCTTAGGCGCGGGTGCCGTCTCGCTGACAACGTTTGCTGGCAATCCTGCCTTCATCAAGAACAACCGTCTCGACGACCGTACTCCTTACCAAACCAAAACCTTTTCGGGAAATATTAACGCCATTCGTGCCGAAACGTCAGGCGGAAGTCTGACTGTGGAGGGCGGCACCGACCGAAACGCTAAAGTGGAGATGTTCGTCCGGGCTAACAATTCGAACGACAACCTCGACAAAGCCGAAATAGACGAGCGGCTTAAGGATTACGACATTAGTATTGCTCAGGAAGGCAGTACCATTGTGGCAATTGCTAAACGCCGGGGAAATGACAATAACTGGAAGCGGTCGCTCAGTATTAGCTTCAAATTCTACGCTCCTCGGTCCGTAACTACCGACTTACGGACGTCGGGTGGCAGCATTAACCTTAGTCAGCTATCGGGCAAACAACGGTTCCGCACCAGCGGAGGGAGCCTGAACCTGACTGACGTAGAAGGCGACATTAACGGGCAGACATCGGGTGGCAGCATTCACCTCGACCGGTGCCGTACCAAAGACCGGATGGACCTGGAAACGTCGGGTGGCAGCATTGAAGCTAAAGCGTCATCGGGTAATATGCGGCTGCGCACATCGGGCGGCAGCATTCGGCTAACAGACCTTAATGGAGACATTGACGCCCAAACCAGCGGTGGCAGCGTGCAGGGCAGCGACCTGACGGGCGAAATCAAAGCCGGTACGTCGGGTGGGTCGGTGCGGCTGGCCAACGTATCGGGTAGTGTTGATGCCAATACCAGCGCGGGCAGCGTAGACGTGAGCATCGTGAAATTAGGCCAATACGTCCGGTTGAGCACCAGTGTTGGTAGTGTGCGGGTCAAGATGCCATTCGACAAAGGCATAGACCTGAATCTGAGTGGCAGCCGGGTCAACATACCGTCGTCGCTTTCAAAATTCGATGGTGATATCGAGAAAGACCGTGTTCGGGGCAAGCTAAATGGCGGGGGCATTGCTGTCAATATTTCGGCTAGTAATGGCAACGTTTATGTGAACCAGTAGCCGCTTCGTACTGTATATTTGAGTACGGCAGGATGAATAAGGGCACGCGGCCCCTGTCCATCCTGCCGTATTTACTTATACCACCATACCATCATGACATTCGACTACCGACTCCGCATCAACCTAGGTCTAACACTCCTGAGCAGCGTTCTGATTTTGGTTTGCATAAAAATCGCGCCCAGTGTTCATTTGCCCTATTTTGTTACGCCGGCGCTGGCAGCAGGGCTGGGTTTCCTAGAGCCCCGCCGGGGCTGGCTGCTGGCTGTTGTACAGGCCACAGTAATCTGGCTCAGCTATAAGCTGATCGTACCGACGCCAGACAATTATGCTGACAGTCAAGTGGAAGCCTTCGGCCTTTACGGTACCATGATTTTAACATTTGTAGGCAGCTTCATTGGTGGCGTGCTGAAGCGGGCGCTGGATCGGGGGTAGGTGCGCGGCAGATTCCTACAGCGACACAACGGTTGTATCTTTGGCGAAAAAACGCATGAATTCCATCATCTTTCGCATTGACGCCGACAAAATCGGGCCGAATCTAACCGACAGCATAAAGGCGTATTTTGGCAACCGCCAGGTGCAGATCATCGTCAAGGCCGACGAAACAGCCGCTGATGTGCCTGCCCGCGACGATGCCGAAAATCACAAGGACTACGCGCTTCCCTACGACGACATTGCCCGCATTGCTGATGCGCTGGATCGCAATGAATCCGTTGACGTGGCGGCTGAGATGAAGAAATTCATGGAAACCAAATAAGGCGCTCCCATGACTAACCCCCCGACCCGCTACGAGACCCGGCTCAACTACATCACTGTTGCGCTGCTTGCGGGGCTGGTCGTGCTGACGACTTACGGTATATTCACCCTTCCTGACCGTATTGCTGTCCATTTTAACGTCAGCGGAGAGCCTGACCGCTGGGGCAGTCCAACAACCCTGCTCATTCCGCCGTTTTTATGCCTGCTTATCGAAGGGGTGCTGTGGGCCGTTCGCCGGGTGCCGCCCGAACTAATGAACTTTCCCGGCCCGCGCACACCCGATAACGTCGCCCGGCAAGTGCTGAACGTTCAGCACTTGCTGGCAACGCTGCGGGCCTTGATAGCCGCTTTGTTTTTGGGATTGGTTGGTCAGTGGATATGGGTAGCCGCTCACCACCAGCCGCGTTTAGGCGTGTGGATTCCTTTTGCATTCGTTGGACTTTTACTCATTAGCACGGGCATCTTCCTGATTCGAGCATACCGGATGGCACCGCAGGGTTAAGCCGGTTTCTTCGTACCTTTAGGATTGATTCAAGCCTATAGCGTATGTTTCGCCTGACGCCAAAACTGCCCTTCGCCAGTCTGTTGCCTGGCTTCGAGGGCGACCTGTATTTCGATGAGTCGCCTGAACATACGGCCCAGCGTGTGCTCTATGCTACGGATGCATCGGTATACCAGGAAATGCCCGTGGCGGTCGCCATCCCTAAATCCGTAGCCGACATCAAACGACTGTTGCGGTTTTCCAAACAGTACCAGTCGGTAGGGCTGATTCCGCGGGCGGCCGGTACGTCGCTGGCGGGGCAGGTTGTTGGCAGCGGAATTGTGGTCGACATCTCTAAACACTTCGGACAAATTCTGGAAGTCAATGCGGCCGAGCGGTGGGTTCGCCTACAGCCGGGCGTCATCCGCGACGACCTAAATGCCCTTCTGAAACCGCACGGCCTGCTGTTTGGCCCTGAAACTAGTACGGCCAGCCGTGCGATGATCGGCGGCATGATCGGCAACAACTCCTGCGGTCTACACTCCATTATCTGGGGCACCACGCGAGATCACCTCCTGGAGGTCCGGGCCGTGCTCAGCGACGGAGCCGAAGTCCTGTTCGGGCCACTGACCCGCCCTGAGTTTGAAGCAAAATGCCGGGGTGAAAACGTAGTAAGTCCCCTCGAGCAGCGGCTCTACGTTCAGTTTCGCGACTGGCTCTCCAACGAAACCGTTCAGGAGCATATCCGCAGCGGCTACCCAAAGCCAACCGTCAAGCGCAGAAATACCGGCTATGCGCTGGATGCGCTGCTATCGTTTTGGGGAGAAGGGGAGCCTAATAGAAAACCAGGCTCG
>DATHAW010000279.1:0-2108 GCA_035296465.1 Spirosoma sp. | reverse complement strand
TCTAACTGCCGCTGCCAGAACCAGAGCGTACCCACACACACGAGGCTATACCAGGCCGTCATGCCGTTGATACCATCCATAAAATTATAGGCGTTCAAGATTCCAACGCCAACAGTAAGCAACCCGGCAACGACCCAGATTTCGTTGTAAATCGGGCCCGTTTCGTATAGCAACAGTGCCATGCCGATAAACTGTGCCCCTATGCGGTACCGGTTGGGCAGTGGGCGCAGATCGTCTAAAAAACTGACGGTCGCCACCAGCGTTAGACCCACAAAAAAATAAGGATAAGCGAAGTCACTAAAAAAAAATGCGCCCAGTTGGGCCACATAAAACAGGATACCTCCACCCCGGACGGTTGTCAGATCGGTATGCGAACTGCGGTCGTTAGGCCGGTCGACAATCCCATATTGCCGCGCCAGCCGCAGATAGACGACCTGAACACTTCCCAGCAAAATGGCAGCTACTACGTAAACGGCTAGGTTCATCTGAACAGGTCCAGTACGGGGCGGGGTTGCCAGGACAGATGCCGTTGAGCAGCTGCGTCGGAGAAAGTAAGTGAATGCGTCAGCTTTTGAAGGGCGGCCGAGTCGAGCGGGAACCGGCGGCCGACGAGCGCGTTAATACCATCACCAACCGTGGCCACGGCCCGCGCCACTACCATGGGAACCGACCGGATTGGTTGTCGGCGGCCAACGTAGCGGGCGAGGGCTTCTTCCAGCTCACCAACGCCCGGATGGCAGCCATCGGTCAGGTTGAACGTACCACCAATACCAGCCGCCCGTTCGATCAGTACGGCAACGTCGTCGGCGCGGACCATGCTCCTTCGTGCCCGGCCATTGCCAACCCGGACATAGTAACCCCGTCGGATGGCGTTCATCAGGGAGGCTACATTGCCGTTGGGCCGCTCCGCTACAACCAGCGGCAACCGCAAAATCGTAACGCAGCTACCGGTGCGTTGCCCCCACTCCCGCATGGTGGTTTCAGCCCGCACCTTGCTTAACCCATAGGCATCGGTGGCGCCAAGTGGGGTTGTCTCGTCCAGCAGGTGCCCCTTCAGGCGGCCGTAAACCAATACCGTGCTAAGGTGAACAATCGACCTGGGCAGCATTGGCATCGCTTCCAGAGCGTTTAGCAACTGGGCCGTGCCCAGCACATTCACCTGTTCATACTCGGCTCGTTCGGCCGTAGTGCGTGGTACAGAATGGGCTTTGCCGGCGGCATTCACGACCAGATCGAACGGCGTGCTGCCCATCTCTGGCAACGGCTTGGTTAGGTCGGCGGTAATGTGCCGGTTGGCAACGGGCGTCCGGCCCAGCGTAGTAACGGTATGGTGCCGGGCCAGTTCGGCATAGATTCGGCTTCCCAAAAAACCCGATGCACCCGTCAGCAGCACGTTCATACGGTTGTCCGGTCAAGTTCAGGCACGTCGCCGAGCGCCCCGCTCCCCGTTGCAGAGAGGCAGATCTGCCGGGCCATGGCTTCCATAATGTTTCGGCGCTGAAACTGAGCCCGAAATTGATTTCGGGCCAGGGTTCGATACGGGGTTGTACGCAGTTGTTCAACCAGATCAGCCACATCGCCGGGTGCAAACAGGAGCGTATTGGGCAGGTGTTCCCTGACAAACTGAGCTGCATAGCCTGCAACACCAGCTACAATGGGCTTATCGGTAGCACCATACTCGAACAGCTTGGAAGGCAGCACCCGCCTAAAAGCCTCCAGATCGTTTAAATGAACAAACAGGTAATCGGCTTTCTCATACGCATCGACCAGGGCGCTTCGGGTAACGGGAGGACGCAGGTCGACCGTAGTGACGCCCCCTGCCCGCAGCGCTTCATCCAGTTTACGCCGGGCACCCCCATCGCCAATAACCACAAACCGGTACGCATCACCTAGCTCCAGGGCCGCCTGCGGAATAATTTTATGCAGCCCCTGCCCTTCACCAATATTACCAGCGTAGAGTATGGTTCTGACCAATTTCTCACCAGTAGACTCATCGAGTGAAGAAACCGACAGGAACTCATCGTCGATGCCGTTAGTAAAATCGCTGTACGTAGCCTGGCGAAATCGGCTGAAATAGGACCTAAACCCTTCCGACACCAGATTTATAT
>DATHAW010000278.1:0-3014 GCA_035296465.1 Spirosoma sp. | reverse complement strand
CTGATCCCATTAGGGAACACAGCAGCATGAACAGGGCAACAACGTGCGTGAGAAAACGGACCATATAGACAAAACTACGGCTTCGGGCCGGGATCGGATGTTAGAACGGGACTTTTTAGGATTTATTAACGGAAACCAACTGCTTAGTCCTTCCAACCGTATCCTGCTGGCCGTAAGTGGCGGACTTGATTCGGTCGTTATGGCCGACCTCTTCCAGCGTACGGCTCAGCGGTTTGCCATTGCTCACGTCAACTTCGGGTTGCGGGGCGATGAGTCGGAGGACGATGCCCTTTTCGTCCAAAACATCGCTGCTCGGTACGAGGTTCCGTTTCACCTGACCCGCTTCGATGCAGCCGCTGTAGCGACTGAGCGGGGCATATCCATCCAGATGGCCGCCCGCGATGGGCGTTATGACTGGTTCAGGCAGTTGATTCGGGCACACGGTTATGCGGGCGTAGCGACGGCCCACCACCAGAACGACGTTCTGGAAACGCTGCTGCTGAACCTGACGCGTGGCACCGGACTGGCCGGGCTGCACGGCATTGCAGCCCGGCAGGAGGACGTGATCCGGCCGATGCTGTTTGCCACCCGCGACGACCTGGCAGCTTATGCCCACACCAACGGCCTGACCTACCGCGAGGACAGCTCCAACGCCGACGACAAATACGCCCGCAACCGAATACGCCACCACGTAGTGCCCGTGTTGACCGATCTAAATCCGGCTCTGCTGCACGAAACCCTGCCCCGCACCGTGGAGCGGCTTCGGGCGGCCGAAACACTAGTCCGCGCCGAACTCGACCGATCCTGGCAGGCCCTTATTGAACCAACGGAGAACGGAATCTTTCTGGCTACCGAAAAATTAATGTCTCAGTCGGAACTGACCTTTCGACTAGCCGAGTGGCTGAAACCGTATGGTTTCACGACCGACCAGACTAGGCAGATGGGCGAGTCGCTCCACCGGGAGACGGGACAGGTGTTTGCATCAACTACTTACCGAGTTACCCACGACCGATTGTCAACCGGCACGACCGGCCTAATGCTGGAGCCGCTATCCACCGTACCATTCTATGAAATCAGGCTGACCAACTGGCCCGATGCACCGGTAGACGTAGCGGGCCAATTTACCCTGACCTTCGACGTACTGGACAAACCCGTCGACTTCCGGCCACCTGCCAATCCAACTATCGCCTGCTTCGATGCCGACCAGCTGTCGTTGCCCCTCACCATCCGCCCCTGGCAACAGGGCGACCGCTTCCGGCCGCTGGGGCTGAATGGCACCAAATTAGTCAGCGATCTGCTCAATGAATTAAAGTTAACCCGCACCCAGCGCGAACAAACGGCGGTACTGCTCTCCGGCAATCAAATTGCCTGGGTCATCGGCCGACGCATTGGGCAAGCGTTCCGGGTGATGGGGCAAACCAGACATATTTGTATGATTTCATTTGTTGAGAAATAGGTAATCATTCTCAAAAGCATATTGAATAATTTGTGAGGTCATGAATCCGAAGCATGGGGCAGCATTGCGATTGGGTGTAAAACTCACGTTTCAGGATGTAGCCATGAGTTGGGCTGATAACGACGCGTTTGTTTTTTTAGCTGGCCTCGTCGGCCGTAGCGATACAACTGCTTAACGTTCACGATGAAGTAATTTGGATAGCCCTTTACGTCCCACAACCGTATAATAAATTTGGCATTTATTGCCATGATTTTCGTTGCCATTATATTGTAAGACTGGTCACTGATACTTATTCTTGCTTAAGCTTAATTACCTAATTGTTACGTGCCTAAAAGTAGAGCTATAAAATGGTACGTTTACTAACCATTGGCTGACTATCAGACGGTTGGTATTGAACAAATTTACGTATAAGAACATGTTGGGTGACCATCCATAAAGTTTCTGCATTTACGGGTTGCAGGCTACAGAGGGTAGGCTTTTTGATTGTTCGGCGAGTTACGTTTGACACAGGAACCCCAAATAAGTAGCCGAGTTTACCAATACCGTCATATCATACCAATGGAGTTAGTTTACAGGATAGCACTTGGTTTAGCGGGCATTGTTAACCTATTGCCAGCACTGTTGGTGTTTATGCCCCAGAACATCTCAAAATCCTATGGTGTTGCTGTGCCAGATGGCAACTATGAACTACTTCTCCGCCACCGAGGAGTGATGTTTGGGGTAGTGGGCGGATTAATACTTTACTCAGCTTTTACTAAAAGGTATTATGAAGTCTCCACGTTAGCGGGTCTGGTTAGTATGGTTTCGTTTGTAGGCTTATACTATTTAGTTGATAAGCCCATCAACGCGGAGTTAAAACGAGTGATGCAAATAGATGTTTTTGCCATCATTATTCTTATGGTAGGACTTGGTTTGTATTGGTTGACATTTCGGCGAGCTTAATAATCTTCGCTCCGCGTGGTCGGGTCTCCGGCGACAGGTTGCTCACCCCCGTATGACAGTATCAGCCCAACGGAGGTGAGAGAGTAAATAATACGTTCGTTTGCTGCATCTTGTGCCCTCCCCATCAACACCTGTTGGTGTTGATGGGGAGGGCACAACATTGAATTACGTAGTGGTTAGCTCTAGGTCGACAGGGGCACAGCTCAGGCAGGCCAGCTTTGGGTCTCCATTTTGGGCACCATGCGACATAAAAAACGCCCCGATTGGGTAGGCTTCAGGTTTTCATTTCCAGGTTTCGGCTGACACAGGGAGCGCCCCGAAGCGGAAAGACTGAACATCCATTTCAACCTCCCGGGTGACACAATAAATGCTTCGTGTATTTAAATTTTCTTAACCTAAATATCAGTATGCTTTCCCGTAAAGACTACTCCAAGATGACACTTGACGAACTAGTGTCAGAGGAGAAAAAAATGAAGTCTCAAAAAATTCTAACTGCTTTATTCATAGGTGCCTTGGTTGGCATTGCAGTTTGGTCGGCTACTCATAAAGGAAGTGCTTTCCTAACTTTTGGTTTGCTGATTGTTGGTTTGTTGATTGGTTCCAGATATTCAAAAAA
>DATHAW010000277.1:0-4764 GCA_035296465.1 Spirosoma sp. | reverse complement strand
CGAGCCTTTATTCTGCCCCTGTGTCACTAATGCACAGAGTAATAGGAGCAACGTTAAGAGCCCATACTTCATCATATGAGTTAGCATAGTCGTCATTAATTTCAGAAAAGTGGGTGAGATTACTTTGTCCTTCCCCTGTTTTGCTTCCCTCCCGTTTAGCGCTAGCTTAAGCCGCGACGGCGGACCGTTTGAGGATCGGGCATTCATTGTTACTATTTCTCTTCTGAAAATATCCACTGGTTCGCTCTGGCGCCCCGGCGTCCGCGGCTGCTGTTATGCCATTTAGGAGCTATAAGGGCGGACTAGATTGCATTCATTCCCGCAGGGCGGACCGTGCTAAGCTTCGATTTTCTGTTGAGCTTCTTCATCAGTTTTAGCGGTAATCCATACAAATTGCTTGTCAAATCCTTTTAATGGCCGCTCAACGCGTAATCTCGAACAGCATCTTAACCAATAAGGTTAGTCTGGCATAAGCTTCTGTTTCCTGTTTAACCCGTTCGATTCTTCGATGAGTATATTACCAGCCCGCTAATGTTCCGAAATGCCGATATGTTGTCAGCTAGCCCGTCACGTACTGGTTATCGGCCAACCCAACGGCAAAACGATAGCCGCCGAACGCTTTGTCTTCCTGCATCTAGCGGTTGGTTGGGCCATTAGCCGCCAGATGCAGGAAGCCAAGGAGTAGGGATACTTGTTTTTTATGGGTTCAGTTGGATGAGCGAAAGTCGCCTGCCCACCCGGTACGTCAACAGGACGTTAAGCGTGGGCAAGAACCCACTCTGACGCAGTTTAGCGTCAATTTCGTTATCAAGGTCCTTATACAGTCGCTGGGTAACGCCTAAGCCATCGACCAGGGCCCGGTTCGAGGAAAACGTGTTGCGGGTAGCAACGATCTTGCCCACACTGGCTTCCAGATTCAGACCCAGGGGTGAATCGCCAAAGCGAATCGAGCGGCCCAGGTGCAGGCCCCCCACCCACAGATTTGACTGGAGGTTGAAAACGAAACTGGGTGAATTTAACAGCCCAAACCCGGGAAAGTCCCGTTTGAAGTAAATGCCCAGACCATCGGCCGGGGTAATGGGACCAGCCGCTAAGCGACTGTACTGCGCGAATATACCTGCATACCAGGGCGAGTTGGCGTGGAGGTTGACCCCCAAGCCCAGTGAGCTACCCCGCCGAAACGAGCGGTCGATGGCCCGGCTCAGGGTTGGGTCGAGTCCAAAGGTCTCCAGCGTTTTAAGGGTGTATCGGTCGAAAGGGGCAGCGATGAGTCCGCCCTGCACCTGGATTGATAGTCGTCGGTTCACCTTCAGTCGGTAGCCCGCCACATAATTGAGCGGAGCCTGGACCCCAGCCAAGAGGGTGTGGGCTGCTGGGAATCGATGGGTAGAATCAGTGGTCTGGGCGTAACCAAGGAGTGGGAAAAGGAGCAAGAGAAGCGTATTTTTCATCGGAATGATTATTCTTTATGGCCAACCACAGTAGCGTTGAACGATAAGGCGCTGACTAATCCGTTGGGCTACCTTATTCCCTTACCTAATTAACTGACTAACCCCACTGGCACGTACTAAGCCTTACAGGTTATAAACTAATGAGAATACGGACGTTTTCGTGAACGATAATAGGCTAGGAAGGAATTAGCCGAAATCCGGCCTTTTTGCGTCCAATGAAACTGTTCAGTTTAATGGTTCAGTGTTTTCTGCCCAGCAGCGCTTTTTTGATCATTGTAAACCTATCTCAACCTTTATCTGAATAGCCGACTTGGTAGAGTAAAATGCTTACAACTCCCGAATCGTATTTAGCACGTCAGCCAACGTGTTAGCTCCGGGCACTTCCTTTGTCTCAAACACCATGAAGTAGCGATAGTCGTTACTGGCTTTGCTCCGCCACAGGTTACCTAGTCGTATCTTCTCAGCTGTATCGGTGTTGTCTAAATTGTCACCTTTCGTTTCCAGCAGGATGATTTTGCCTCGCTTAGTAGTGATCATAAAGTCGGGGTAGTGGTTGATAAAGCCGTTGATAGAAAAGCCACGACCACGTTCTAGGTTACGCGTCTAAAAAGCAACACTATCTAGATTAGCAATGGCGTCGATCACCTTTTCCTCGAACGTGTTAATCACGCCCTCCCGGACATAAAGCGATTTGACAATACCCTTACCCGTTTCAGTTGGAGTAATGGTAGAAGGGAAAGAAAAAGAAGGTCGTTGGAACAACTTATCCCGGTCAAGCCACAGGCTGAAGGTTTTTCAGCATGGGCGGTAGTGAGGGCTTCTATCTTCTGCTTGATCCGTTGGGTGTAGCTGTACTCCTGGGGCTTCTTTTTTCAACAGCACTTCCTCGTCACCGAAAGTGCTGATCGACAAGCGCAGGTAGAATTGCGGCAATTTGATGGTGCTGGCCTGCTTCTGAAACTGATCTTTAATTTTGTACTGATCAACCAAGACAGCCCAGTACGAAGGGTACGGGAGAGGTTCCGTCATTCGTCTCGTTTACTCTCTTGTCAAATTGAATGGCTTCGGCAAGGGCTTTCTTCTCCAGATCATCGAGGGCTACGCGCTGGTCAACGGCCGGGCTGGCTTCCGGGCCTCGAATGGTACGTCGGTGTTCTTGTGGACCCGCAATGGGCTGAACCAGAATTATTATGAGCAATTGCTGGCTGCTCCCGGTAATGCCGGTCAGTATGGGGGGGTGTTCTGGGCGACCACCGCACCTACGGTGTTACGCTGCGCTACTCCTTTTGATGCCGTTGTCGCCTGAGGGCTGCACGGGCCTCAAGTCGTCCAAGCTCATTGCCTGAACGCCTTTGAGGCTCCGCCCATCGGTAGGCTGATGGGGTAGGCGCATCAGTTCGACATCCGGCGGGTACTACTTTTTTGCTTTTTGTTTTGAACAGCTAATCAACCTCTTGCATGACCGCAGCAACGCTTTGTGCAGGAGCGTGTACTCACCCTATGGCGACGTACCCGGCCACCGTTTACCGGATCATTGGTTTGACCGACCCAGCTTCGCCGGTGCCTGGCCAACGCCACCCCGCAGGACGAATACTGCCGTATTACGGGCCTTGCCTTCGAAGCCGACGGGGCGCGAGTAGACGGTCGGCTGCTGGTGCAAGTCGCTGACGAATCGCATCGGCGGCTTATCGACCGGCAACACCGGTCTATACGTGGCTTGGTCAGCGTAACGCAAACGAATTGACGCAACGTTAGCGCTTTGGCTTTTAAGCTCAAGGCCAGCGCGAACACAACTAAACCCCTCTCTAAACTAAGGGCTATCTGGGCTACCGAGGGATGGTTGGCCGCTTAGTCTGTTTCGACAGTCGTGTAATGACCGGTACCGCAATCGGTGCGCTGGCCCAGGTCGTACCGTGCCGGAGCGTGACCATGCCACGGGAAATATTTCCTAAATTCATTAATCTGGAAATATACCATTCATTTGACAGAGATTTTTAGGAGGTCTGGGCACTCCTGCTTATTAATTAAGTGCAATTTGTAAGCTGATCCTTTTTGTTTAGCAAATCCCTCCTATTATGGATTCTTAACTGATGAACAACAGTACCGTTAAATTACTAGCATTCGGCTTCAACACGTTATGGAGTTAGTAGGTATAGCATACCAGTCCCGTAGTAACTCAACCGTATCCCGATGAACCTTTCCATTAGCTGGTTGATTGTCTGCTTGCTGCTCCGTTTACCCTTAAGCCCTTCAACTAGGTCCCTGCATCCTACCGGGAGCACTTCAGTGGCAGGCAATCAATCAACTAATTTGCAGCAGGAACGGGAAGCCATCTTTGTGGCTACCAACCAACAGCGGGCCCGTAAACGGTTAGCACCTCTTAGAAAAGACCCTAAGCTGATGGAAGCCGCTCAAGCCTATGCCGACTTAATGGCAGCTCGTGATCAAATGTCCCATACCATTAGAGGGCTTACCCTGACCGATAAGGCGGACCAGGTAGGGTATGCTTACCGGCAGATTAGCGAAAACATTGCCCTGAACACCCAGTTAGCAGGAGCCTTTGTGGTTGACGAGCAGTGGATGAAGTCAAAGCAACATCGACAGAATCTATTAGACCCGACCAGCCGGGATTTTGGCATCGGCATTGCTGGGCCCAGTAAAAAGAACTACTATTACTACTGTCAGCTATTCGGTACGCAAAGGTAAAAGCTCGAGGCTCGAGTTGTTGGAAAAAAGCATAAGCGGGAACGGGCTGAACTTTTCATTTCCCTTTTCCAGCCTCATCACTTACTTAGAGCGTTAAAAGATTCCTAACTGTATACTTATTAAAGTTCCAGGCTTCATTTTATACTCGTTAAACGCCGTTCAAGAGATGAAAGGTTTGGGTTCAGAAGTCACAGCGCAGCATTGAGCCGAGTTAAGCGGAGATTGTCGGTATGAAAATCGTTGCTCAACTCGGCTCAATGCTGTGATATAATTTTGCTTATCTTACGTTCGGGTTCAAATCTGTTTCTATGGATGGAATCGGCATGGCGAAGCGGTCGCTTTTCCAGTCCAGCGGCGGCTCGCCCGCGCGGTCCCCGGCTGGAATGGGCAGGCTTAGTGCCTGCAGGTAATACAGCCGGTCGTCTTCGAACGCCAGTTCCCGCATCCGTTCGTTGTGGATATCGTTTTCGGTCAGAGCCGCTGCCGTGATGGGAGCGAGGCCTGCCCGTTGACGCACGATGTTCAGATCAGCCGCAGCCCCGGTGCGGTCGTTTTCTCCAAAGCGGATAATGGCCCGCGTAAGGTACATTTCCGCAATCCGCATGAA
>DATHAW010000276.1:0-4368 GCA_035296465.1 Spirosoma sp. | reverse complement strand
CGTTTTGATTCGTGGTGATGCCCCGGACGGTACCTTTCAGTCGAATAGTAATGCCCTGGGCGGGCTGACCGTTGCGGTCGCGCACAACGCCGGTGAGCGTTCCTGAGGGTAGGTTATGGCCGGGAGATGGATTATCGATGGGCCGATTTACGCCGGAAGATGGATAGGTAAATGCCAACAAACAAACGAGGAGTAGCAGTGTACAGCGCATAGTATTATTTAGACTAATTACAAACAATGCAAAAGTAGTGTGATCTTCATTTATAGCAATGCGTTTGCCTAGATAAAGTAAAATAATCTTTGCTAAGGGGATCTGGGCGATACTGACGCTCAGCCAGGCGAAGGCGGGTTGCCTAATCTTCGTCTACCGTTCCAACGCCCAGCTCTGAAAACAGCGTTTGCCAGTATTGGGTGACGGCGGGGTTGTTTTCCTTCACGGATGCGTTTGGCTCGAAGGGCAGAATCATTTTAATGGCGGGGGAGCCGAGTGTGTATCGTTTGAGTTGCCTGGCATCAGCTTTGGCCCACTCCTCAGCCTGAGCGTTGCCGCTGGGCGGGCGTACCTGAAAGTCGCGTCGGTTCGACCCCTTAACGCTTTCGACCATGTCGCTCAGGTAGTACACTTTCACCGTCGCGCCGGTTTCATTGGCCTTCTCAATCACGGGCAGGCTGGCCCATATATCTGTTTCCTGATTCGATGAACCAGCATTCTGCGCCACCAGTTGCTGGAACACCCGCTGCCGGATCTGGGCTTTCTCCCGGTTTAGCGCCAGGCTGAATTCTGTTTCGGCGGCCTCCCGGTCGGTGGGACTGGCCGCCGATACGTCTTCCATCTCGGTGCGGACAGTCAGGTTAAAGGCGCGGGCTTTAGCCGTATTCTCGTGAATGAAGTAGACCGCCAGTTGATCACCTTTGTGCCGGATGTTCTCTTCGATGATGTCGGTCAGTGCCTGCTGGTACTTCTGACGTACAAACGCTTTGTCTACGTTTACACTACGGGTTTTGTCCAGAAAAATCAGCGTATAGGTAGGCTCGGTGGCCGTGGTTTTGGCCTTGTCGCCGTTGCTGGAGCAGGCAAAAACCGTCAGTAAAAGAAAAAATGAGAGAGGGTGTTTCATCGGTTCATCAACCCGGCCCGTAAGGTGCTGTCGGCGGGGGCGTTGTGGTTCCAGTAGTCGGACTGAATGGTTTTTTCCAGAACGGCTCTGGAGGTCAGAAGGTTGTCCTTGCTCTTATAGGTCTCTTCCCAGCCAACAATTTTATGCGGGAATTTCTGCTCAAATACGATCATCAGCGTCCGGTCATCGGTGGGGTACTGGATGGTGTAGGACCGCAGCAGCTTACCTGGAAACAACACACCCTCATAAGCGGCTAGTTTGGCCTTTGCCGGCAGTGGATCGAGCCGTTTATGTCGCAGGCGGGCCGCTATTGTACCCGGAATCAGACGTGTTTCACCAACGGGTAATTTTTCGGGGTTGAGCCGGATTCGGTTCCAGAGTTCGTCCTCCAGCAGCGTCTTATCTACTTCGTAGTTCTCAGCAACTTCCTTCTCAAAATAGGACTTGCCATCGACTCGGTAGGCGTTGGCCGCATGGTTGAGTTGCAGGTAACTATGCCCGCACCACTCCTGGCCTGATGTGCTTACTTTCAGGGTGTTCGGAAACGAAGGATTATTGATGGGGGTAAAAACTGAGGTATACAGCGAGTAGTCGTAAATACCCGTGATGAATTTCTTAACAATATTCGTTTTTATCACCGGCACAGACTTGTCGCGCGTTTGTTCCGTTTCTGATTTTACCTGGGTATCCGTCCGAAAGTCTTCCGTCACAAAAATCAGGATGGCTTCGCCCGGATTAAGCGCTCCGTACTGCGCCTGTTGGAGCGAATAGTGGTTAAGTTCGGCCTTACCCCCAAACCAGTACCTGGCAAAATCCTGGTCCGGTACTGTGGTTGGTGAGGAAGCAGCGGCTATCGTCGGATTCTGAAAGACGGTTGCTTTCATCGCAAAGGCGAACACCACAGCGAACGCCAGAACGATCAGCAGGAAATTTTTAGTGATGGTCTGTTTCATAAAGAGAATGCAGTGGCTGCTTTAGCCAGCCCACCTGCGCAAAAGTCCGGCACTTTCGTCTATCTTACAACTCTTTATCAAAACGATTTGTCTGGCCCTTATGTCACGCCTTGTCCGCCTTTTCCTGCTATTCTATTGCTCATTCGTTATTATTCATTCCCTTACGGCTCAGGTTACCAAAGCGCCCCTCCGTAAATCGGGTGAGGGCGACGGTCCTTACAACCGGCTCATTATCCGTGGTGTCACGCTGATAAACAGCACGGGCGCACCACCAGTTGGGCCGGTCGATATTGTTGTGGAGAAAAATCGGATTGCGGCCATTCGGCAGGTTGGATACCCCGGTGTGACTATCGACCCTAAAGGTAGGCCAGTGGCCAACGCAGGCGACAAGGAACTGAACTGCGAAGGCATGTACCTGATGCCGGGTTTCATAGATATGCATGGCCACATTGGCGGTCAGGCACAGGGGGCTAATGCTGAATACGTATTTAAGCTCTGGCTGGGTCATGGCATCACGACCATTCGCGACCCCAGTTGTGGTAATGGGCTGGACTGGGTGCTCGAACACCGCGCAAAAAGTAACCGTAACGAAATTGTGGCTCCGCGCATACTGGCCTATACCGTGTTTGGACAGGGAGCAAAAGAACCGATTACTACGCCCGAACAGGCCCGCAACTGGGTTGGTCAAAATGCCAAACGCGGAGCCGACGGCATCAAGTTTTTTGGAGCCGAACCGGCCGTGTTTCGGGCGGCTCTGGACGAGAACAAGAAACTCGGTTTACGGTCCGCCTGTCACCATGCACAGTTGGAAGTGGCCCGGATGAATGCGTTGGCTACGGCCAAAGCAGGCCTGACGTCGCTGGAACATTGGTACGGCCTGCCCGAAGCCTTATTCGATGATAAAACCGTTCAGGCGTATCCGGCCGATTATAATTACAACAATGAGCAGAATCGGTTTGAGCAGGCGGGTAATCTCTGGCAGCAGGCGGCCAAACCCGGTACCGCCCGCTGGAATATCGTTATGGATGAACTGATTGCGCTGGACTTCACGCTCGACCCAACTTTCAATATTTACGAAGCCAACCGCGAGTTGATGCTGGCCCGACGTGCCGAATGGCATGATGACTACACCCTGCCAAGCTTATGGCGCTTCTACGGGCCAAGCCGAATATCGCACGGGTCCTACTGGCACAACTGGGGAACCGAGCAGGAAGTAGCCTGGAAAAAGAACTACCAGCTCTGGATGGCGTTCATCAATGAATACAAAAATCGGGGTGGACGCGTAACGGCCGGTTCCGACTCCGGGTTCATCTACCAACTTTACGGATTCGCCTATATCCGTGAACTCGAATTGCTGCGCGAAGCTGGCTTTCATCCGCTCGAAGTGATTCGGGCCGCGACTCTGAAAGGCGCAGAAGCCTTGGGCCTTGCCGACCAGATAGGTTCTGTAGAAGTGGGGAAACTGGCTGACTTTGTTATTGTCAAAGAAAACCCGCTGGCTAACTTAAAGACGTTATATGGGACCGGCGCCATCCATTTGAGCGATAAAAATGAAGTGGAGCGTGTCGGGGGCGTCACCTACACGGTAAAAGACGGCGTGGTATATGACGCCAAAAAACTCCTGGCCGATGTGCGGAATATGGTTACAGAAGCCAAGCAGAAAGAGAATTTCGAGATTACCCAGCCGGGTGTACCGGCTAAAGCAGGGAAAGTATCTGGTGGGGCCAATAATTGAATAAGCATAAAGTGCCCATTACGTCACTCTACCCCTTATCGTATTTCGCACGTTTGTTGAGTGACACCATTTAGAATGCCTAATTCAAGTTTCTTTTTGCAAGGAATTAGTCCAGAATTCTGACTGAGAAAACTACGAGTAAGCTACGTGCAAAATAGACTTATGCATGGGTCGGTTGGTAATGATAATTCAACTTATATCCTAGAAAGATGAGCTTAGAAGAGGAACTAGCGATCAATCAATTCGGGCAGGGAGTTCGTTCGGTTGCCGATCTCCTTGATGAATTTTCTCAACTAGATGAGGATCGAAAAAGAAAACGATTATTTTTTCTGTATTGCCAGGTATGGCAATCTAAGCCGGCTGACTCCGATATTGAGCAGGCACTGACTGATTGCTCCTTAGAAGCTACCGATGCCAATTACGTTTACTTGAAATTCCATCGATTAAAAACTGGTTTTAATTGGGTAACATGGATACCAGATACGGAAAATCCCCCTGAAGGCGGACTTCACAAACCCTATGAGTTGCTGCTACATTTATTCAAAACAGACTATCAACGGCG
>DATHAW010000275.1:0-2822 GCA_035296465.1 Spirosoma sp. | reverse complement strand
CTACATCACCGACGAAGACATCCCGACCATCAAACGCATATTTCCAGACGCCCAGGTCGAAACCATTGAGGGTGCAGGTCACTGGGTACAGGCTGAAAAGCCGGCGGAGTTTGTAGACGTACTTATGAAATTTATTGCCTAAATGCCAACTCTATACCTTATTCCTACCCCCGTTGCTGATGATACTGCCGGGCAGGTGTTACCGCCCAACATTCGGGACATTATCGAAAAAACCGACGCCTTTTTCGTTGAGAATGTGCGTACGGCCCGCCGGTTTATCAGCGGACTTAAAACCACCCGCGTCATTGACGACACTACGTTCTTCGAGCTTGATAAAGACACGCCCCCGGCCGACACGCGCCGACAGATTCAGGAACTAACCGAGCGCAAACGTAATGCAGGAGTGCTAAGTGAAGCGGGTTGCCCCGGCGTGGCCGACCCTGGCGCTGTCATTGTCGGAATGGCCCACTCCTTGGGCTGGCGGGTAGAACCGTTGGTAGGGCCATCTTCTATTTTGCTGGCGCTGATGGCATCGGGTCTGAACGGGCAATCGTTTGTCTTTCATGGTTATTTGCCCATTGAGAAAGCAGAACGTGCCAAGGCCGTTCGGTTCCTGGAAAAGGAAGCACAAGGACGGCTACAGACTCAGATTTTCATGGAAACGCCCTACCGAAACGACGCGCTTTTTGCCGATGTACTGGCCAACTGCGAACCGAACACCCGCCTGTGCGTTGCCTGCAACCTGACTGCACCCGATGCATTTGTGCGCACGATGACCATTCGTGATTGGAAATCACAAACGCCTGACCTGCGCAAAAAACCAACGGTGTTTCTACTTTTGTGAAATCCAGTTAGCCAGACTGTGAGTAAGGCACGACCGTCTGGCTAACAAATTCAGTCTTAATGGTACAGGTATTCAACTTCTCTCCTTTTCAGGAAAATACGTACGTTATCGCCGACGAAGCTACGCGCGAAGCGGTTATTATTGATCCTGGGTGTTACGAGCAGGCGGAAAAAGAAGTGCTGAGCAAGTTCATTAGTGATCATCAGCTAACGGTAAAGTCTCTCCTGCTGACGCACGCGCACCTCGACCATGTGTTTGGAGTGGCCTACGTAAAAAGGAAATTTGGCGTGAAGGCGTATCTGCACGAAGCAGACGCAGTGATTTACAACGACGTTCCGGCCCGCTGTGCTCTTTACGGTTTGCGTGGCTATGAACACAGCGAAATTGATTCATTTTTGACAGAAGGTGACCGATTCCGGTTCGGAAATACCGCGTTGGATGTCATCTTTGTGCCGGGCCACGCACCGGGCCACGTTGCGTTTGTCAATCATGCTGACCACTACGTTGTTGGGGGCGACGTATTGTTTAAGGGCAGTGTTGGCCGGACGGACTTTCCCCTCTGCAATCACGCCGACTTATTAAAGAGCATACGAACGAAGTTTTTCACACTTCCCAATGATTACGTTGTTTATCCGGGTCACATGGAGCCAACTACTATCGGGCGGGAAAAACAGTCAAATCCATTTGTAAATGGAACGATGAACGATGAATAACGTAGTTTATCCATTTAAACTCAATTTTCACTCATCAAACACCATTGAACGGCATCCTTAAGCACCTCCCCAACGCCATGACCTGCGGCAATCTGTTGTGTGGGTGCATTGGTTTAGTGATGGCTCTGCGCGGGCATCTCGAACTGGCGTCCTGGCTAATCGGTCTGGCAGCGGTGCTCGACTTCGGCGACGGTTTCGTAGCCCGAATGGTCAATGTGTCGGGGCCATTTGGTAAAGAGCTGGATTCACTGGCCGATGTGGTTACGTTTGGGGTGCTGCCTGCCACCATTGTGTTTCAGCTTTGCTGGTTTCAGGAATTAGGTGCTATGTCCTACGGAGCCTTCCTCATTGCGGTGCTGTCGGCGCTGCGCCTGGCAAATTTTAACATTGACACCCGGCAGTCGGAATCTTTTATTGGACTGCCCGTACCAGCCAATGCCATGCTGATTGCCGCGTTTCCTCTGATGGGGCGCTACCAGCCGCAATTCGACGCTATCTGGCAAAACGATATTAGCCTTGGTATGATGATTGCATTCTCATTTCTGCTCGTATCCGACATACCCTTGTTTGCGCTCAAATTCAAATCCTTCAGCTGGGCCGCTAATGAGACTAAGTTTCTTTTTCTAATCGCATCCGGGCTGCTGCTACTATTTTTGCAATATGCTGCTATCCCGCTCATTATCATTCTATATATTGTCGTTTCACTATTTTCCAAAGAGCGTAGCGAAGTAAGAGTGGACAAGTGAACTGTTTACGTACTTACCCTTTCGTCCCGCGCTCTTTCACCCTATGAAATACATTGCCGAAATCAACATCATGACCCGACCGGAAATTCTCGATCCGCAGGGTAAAGCAGTTAAGCTTGGATTGCACAACCTCCAGATGGATACCATCGACAATGTGCGCATCGGCAAGCACATCCGGCTCGAAGTCGAGAGCGATACCGAAGCCAGCGCCCGAAAGACGGTCGATGCCGCCTGCCGCCAGTTGCTGGCCAACCTGATTATGGAGGATTATTCGTTCGTGTTACATACAGCCTAATTTGCAAAACAGGACGTAACACAGGTTAATTTTCCATCGTCTGCCCAATCCTTAATATCCATACCACTCGCCCCACCACGTCGTTAGATTTCGCCGGATTTCCTGTTCGCGGGCGTTCTGACCGGGTTCATAGAGTTTGTGGCCTTTCAGGTCATCGGGCATGAAATTCTGCAGAGTAAAGTTGCCCTCGTGCTCATGGGCGTACTGGTAGTCTTTGCCATAGC
>DATHAW010000274.1:0-4594 GCA_035296465.1 Spirosoma sp. | reverse complement strand
GACTACGTCTATGGTTTGGGGGTGACATCGGTCCGATATGAAAAAGGCGTTCGCGCTTTTTTTCGCGGCTGGACGCTGACTATACAACATTGTCATGGCTTCGGCAGCTGCGGTCGCTTCGTCGAGCAGCGAGGCATTGGCGATAGGCAGGCCGGTTAGGTCACAGACTACGGTCTGAAAATTCAGTAATGCTTCAAGCCGTCCCTGGGCAATTTCGGCCTGATAGGGTGTATAGGCTGTGTACCAGGCGGGATTTTCGAGTACATTACGCAGGATAACGTTTGGCGTAATGGTATCGTAGTAACCCGAACCGATATAGGACTTAAATACCTTATTTTGACTGGCAAGTTTCCTGAAATCGGTCAGAAACAAACTTTCTGATTTTGGTGCAGGCAAATTTAGCGCCTGCGGGAGTCGAATCGCGGCTGGTACGGTCTGGTCGATGAGTTCGTCAAGGGAGCCGACACCAATCGTTGTCAGCATTTCGGTCAGAGCCGCATCAGTTTGGCCGGAGCGCCGACCGTCGAAGCGTCGACCGCCATGGTGACGGTCTTCAAAAAAGTCTGTCTGTTGAAGCGATAATTTCATACCGGGAGTATCCCTCGTTTTCGTTTAAATGAAAACTCAAATTTAGGCCAAAACGTGCCAGATTATTTAATTCGGCACGTTAGTTATTAACTTCAGCGTCAACTTTACCAAGTAAGCCTTCGTACGTAGGCACCCGGCAACAAACCTGCTAATGGGTCCAGTAGCCTTTTCATCAAGGCGCTGTATAGTTGGAATGAGTACTCCGGAATCGCCTGTTTGCGTTCAGGCGATCTGTTTAATGTTTACTTTTCATGCTACGTAGAGCTATTATTAATGTAGTCCAGAATCTGCTGGCGACAACGGGTTACACATTTGCAAGTCGAATGACCTGGCTGGAACGTAAGCCTCGCTTTGTTATAACTGACTGGATGGATTATGTGCGTTTATCTTCGCTGGAATTATGTGCTGCAGAGATTTATGACAATAATACAGTTGGTAGTGTCGCCGAATTGGGTGTATTCCGGGGCGATTTTGCGGCTAAAATTAATCTTGCCTTCCCTGACAGAAAGTTATACCTGTTCGACACGTTTGAGGGCTTTGACAAACGAGATATCGCTGTCGATAAACAAAAAGCATATTCAAAAGGTGATGAGGATTTTTCCAGGACCAGTGTCGACGTGGTGTTAAAGAAGCTCCTGTACCCTCAAAATAGCTTGATTAGAAAGGGCTTTTTTCCTGAGTCCATTCAGGCTGAAGACTTGCAGGAGACATTTGCCTTTGTGAGTATTGATACGGACTTATATCAACCAATTTATGAAGGATTAACTTTCTTTTATCCACGATTAAGTCCAGGTGGATATATATTTATTCACGACTATAATAATGATGTGTACAAGGGCGCAAAAAAAGCCGTTCGTGATTTTTGTCAGAAAAACAGTATACCCTATTGTCCAATGACTGACGGGGCAGGAAGCGCCATCATAGCTAAATAATAATTTCAAAATGAAACAAGCGCTGCTCAACGCTTCAGCCTCTTTACTCGATAAAATGGGCTTCGATGGCGACCGGGTGCTGTTCAAAACGGCCATTTTAGCCCATAAATTGGGCTTCAAAGCAAAAGTAGACAACAGCAGGCCCTATAATTTCGGCGAATTCTCCATGTATGTCGATGCCTATGACACTTTACAGATCATCAACTCCGGAAAGTTTGAGGAAACAGAGACACAAACTATCTTGTCGTTCGTAAAGCCTGACACCATAATGCTCGATATAGGGGCAAACATGGGCTTTTACAGCATTCGGGTAGCCCAGAAAGCTGTACAGGGCCGGGTTATTGCCTTTGAGCCAGATCCAGGAAACTACGCGATGCTCCAAAAGAACTTGATATTGAACAACTTAAACAATGTTGACAGTTACAATGTAGCCCTTTCTGATAAGAAAGATACCCTACGCTTATACAAACACCCGTTTAATGTGGGGGATTATCGCTTGTATAACGACGGTGATTTTGCCGAATTTGTCGATGTCCCCACCTTACGTATTGATGATGTAGTAGATCGGCACGTTGACCTGATCAAGATCGACGTG
Source organism: Spirosoma sp. (assembly GCA_035296465.1). GTDB lineage: Bacteria > Bacteroidota > Bacteroidia > Cytophagales > Spirosomataceae > Spirosoma. The sequence continues at coordinate 2,479 of DATHAW010000274.1, read as the reverse complement.
CAGGGCTATGAATACTTTGTTCTAAAAGGAGGCCGGGCCTTACTGGCTCGTGATAAGCCTGTTGTTATAAGCGAGTTCTGGCCGAGAGGACTTTATAATAGCGGAGCCAGCCCGGCAGACTACCTGACTATGATGCAGGAGTTAGGCTATAGCGTTCGTCAGATTGATGAGGAAAACAAGAAAGTAGTCGACATTACGTATGATGCGCTGCGCACAATGAGCGAAAGACCCGTAAACCGTTACACAAATCTGGTGTTTCAGGCTACGGCCAGCTGATCCAGTAGTGTACGTAATAAATTGATAACCCGTTCAGTCGGTATGTCGTTGATTGACAGGGGTGATTCGGGGTTAAAGCGGTCAGCGATTGATAGTAGATCAGATCGATGAGCCTCCACATCGGCTGGATAGAGGTAATGAATGACTGAAGAAACGTCAGCCGGATATGGGTGCCACCTTACCAGCGATTTACCCTGCGAGATCACAATGGTCGGTGTATTTACAGCAGCTGCCAGGTGAACCGTTCCAGTTTCATTAGCGATGAGTAAAGTCGCCTTGCTCAGCAGCGAAATCAATTGCAGCAGGGATAAACGCCCGGTTAGATCTTCAACACCTGTATGATCGGTCATCTCGTGCAGCAACGCCTGGGCATATAGTTCTTCGCCGGATGCACCAGTTAGAACGATCCGAAACTCAGGATAGTGCTGTTGTAAATAGCCTGCGACCGCAGCAAAGCGATTGGCAGGCCACACCCGAAACGACTGACCAGCACCCAGTGATAAAACAACAAAAGGCCGCTGCTCCACAGAAGCGGCAGGCAGGTTGCTGGCAGGCAGTGTGATTGGTTGAACTGGTACCGGCTGATTGAGTAAGGCTTCGAGCGTTTGCCGATTTCGCTCCAGTTCAAAGACGATTCCCGGTCTCGATGGTAATAGACGTGAGTAACATCGATTACCATACGGAGCCTCCCAATCAGCTAAATTGATGCGGTCGCCCAGGCAGCCAATGCGGGTAGGGGCTTCGGTAGCCTTTGCCAAAAAATCGTCCAGCACCAGCACGCGGCTGTGGGTTGGGCAAAACACTATGGCAAATCCCTGCTGCCGGAGTTGCCGAACGAATCGGAATCGATAAAGCGGCTGGGTACTAAGTTTATAAATGTCCGCCCAGATAAATGACGCGAAGAGGTCGGCGTCGAACGCTTCGGCCAGCGTTCGAAAAGCCACGTTGCCACATAGCGTAAACGTATAAGTACAATAATGAGGCTGCGCTTTGAGGTAACGCAGATAATTACGCAGCGCAAGATAATCGCCCAGCACATCGAATTTCAGCACCACCAGCGTATTAGCCCGGACCTTAACAGGCCCCGCCGACCATACCGCTAACCGGTCGGTACTCCATATGGCAAGGTCGATCAAACCCAATACCGGTACCATCAGGGGCGACGTTTTCAGGAATCGGATGAAGGCTTTCAGGTTCATTTGATCTGCTCGTAGATGCACTTGATCCCCCAATTGTGCCAGCGGTGTAAGGTCTGTACCACCAACGACGGGTAATGTCGGCATAAGGTTGTATAGTCCTCATCAAATTGACGCTCGAACTCGCTTCCGCCTTTTGATGCCGCATGAATCCGGAAAGCCGAAAGCGGTTCACTCAGTACGGCCGGCCGCTGAATCGTTAGTAGCCGCAACCACCAGTCATAGTCCATTGTATACCGCAGCGACACATCCAAGTAGCCTAGTTGCTGATGCACTGACCGGCGCCAGAACGTAGCAGGCTGGCAAATGGCATTTGTCATACCCATGTATGCAGCTGGCACGAGGGCCCGAAGCAGGCGTTTGTACTGCCGGACAGGCTCATGAATCGGCTGACCCGTTTCGTTCACAATCCGGCAGTCGCCCGTGAGCCATAGCGTTTGGGGATTGTCGACAAAATAATGAGCTACGCGGTGTAGGGAGCCCGGCAGAAAGAAATCGTCGGAATTGAGCCAGCAGACAATATCGCCCGAGGCCATCCGTAGCCCCTTGTTGATGGCGTCGGCCTGTCCATTATCGTGCTCCGAAATGAGCGTCAGGCAGCTTTTGTAGGGTTCTACTACAGTGAGCGTAGTATCGGTCGAGAGCCCGTCGACGACAATGTATTCCAGATTCGGGTACGCCTGCGATAACACCGACTCAACCGTTTGCCCGATGAACTTTCCTTAATTATAGGATGGTGTAATGACGGTGATTGACGGAAGCATGTCAGTTAATCGGGGATGAGCTATCGGCAACGCGACCGGCATCGGTAACGCCCACTAACTGACGACTTTCGAGTTCATTCCTCAACAGCGCCACCTCCTGCGTCAGTGTTTTGATCTGATTTTGCAGCCGCGACACAACGACCGACAAGTGAACCAGGAAAATCAGAATGGCAAAAATGGCGGCTAAAAATACCAGTGATGGGGGATAGAATACGCCTAACGCCAGGGCAATCTGTTCCAGCC